>NZ_JBPCHW010000008.1:0-194831 GCF_051011795.1 Chryseobacterium sp. RLHN22 | reverse complement strand
TATATAAAAGAAGATTCAAGATAGAGAAAGCCAATGCTTGGTTGGATAGTTTCAAAGCGCTGTTAATAAGGTTTGAAAAATTGAATATCACTTGGATAAATCTACATTATTTAGCTTTCTCTATCTTGTTTCTAAGAAAAATAAAAGTTTAAACAGGTTTCTTGTTATGAGTTACATATAATATTATGCCTCAAATAATAAATAAATCATATCTTTGCAAATTATAAACTTAATTTTTAGATGTACAATAAGCTCGTAAGAAAAGAGGTAATGGGTATTTTGGAAAAGGAAGTCAGTTCTTTTCTTGAGAAATTTTTGACTCCGATTGAAAAAATATGGCAACCTTCAGATTTTTTACCGGATCCTTCAAGTGAGGATTTCAAATACGATTTAGACGAAATCCAGACTTTTGCCCGTGAAATGCCTTACGATCTTTTTGTTACTTTGATTGGTGACTGTATTACAGAAGAAGCATTACCTTCATACGAATCTTGGTTAATGGGTGTAGATGGTGTAGATCAGGAAAGCGGATTAGGTTGGGCAAACTGGGTACGATCCTGGACAGCTGAAGAAAACAGACATGGCGATTTGCTAAACAAATATCTTTATCTGTGTGGAAGAGTAAATATGAGAGAAGTTGAAATTACCACTCAGTATTTAATCAGCGATGGTTTCGATTTGGGAACAAGTATGGATCCATACAGAAACTTCGTTTATACAAGTTTTCAGGAAACAGCTACCAATATTTCGCACAGAAGAGTAGGTACTTTGGCAAAACAGTCAGGAAACGGAAAACTGGCAAAAATGTGTGGCGTAATTGCTGCCGATGAAGCAAGACATGCAAAAGCTTACAAACACTTCGTCACTAAAATTTTAGAATTAGATCCTTCAGAAATGATTTTGGCATTTGAAGATATGATGCGTAAGAAAATCGTGATGCCGGCTCACATGATGAGACAGTCTGGTCAGAAAGCGGGTGAACTTTGGGGTCATTTCTCAGACGCAGCGCAAAGATGTATGGTGTATACAGGTCAGGATTACATCAATATTTTGAAAGATCTTTTGGATGAATGGAAGATTGAGCACATCAGTGGTCTTACCGAAAAAGCAGAGAAAGCTCAGGAATATTTAATGAAACTTCCATCAAGACTACAGAAAATTACCGACAGAATTGCAACACCGGATTTACAGTTTGAATTCTCTTGGGTAAAAAAATAATCAGATTTTAACAATAAATTATAAATTGGAGTGCCGAATGTTTTTCGGCACTTTTTTATTTATTTAGTATCTTTGCCCAGCTAAAAACGCAACAAAATGTTAAATAATAAGAAAATTGCTGTTGATTTTGACGGAACTATCGTAGATGATGCTTATCCGGCAATCGGTAAAGCTAAAATTTTCGCTTTCGAAACCCTAAAAAAACTTCAGGCTCAAGGCTTTAGACTGATACTTTGGACGTACAGACACGGGAAAACCTTGGATGAAGCTGTAGAATTCTGCAGACAAAACGGAATTGAGTTCTATGCAATTAACTCAAGTTTTGAAGGTGAAGTTTTTGATTCTGAAACACAATCAAGAAAATTAGATGCAGACTGGTTTATTGATGACAGAAACTTAGGTGGTTTTCCGGGATGGGGAGAAATCTACAATATCATCAACGAAAGAATTGAATTTCGTGTTGAAGGTAAAGAAGTTTTACCTTATTCAAAACTGAAAAAAGAAAAAAAGAAAGGCCTTTTTTGGTAATAATATTAATTTGAAATTTGATGTTTGAAATTTGACATTCTGAAATGTTTACAAAATTTTGAACTTCAAATCTCAAATCTCAAATTTGATAAATGATTCATTTAAAAACGATAGACGAGCTTCGTCTTATGAAAGAAAGTGCAAGGTTGGTTTCCAGAACATTAGGAATGTTGGCAAAAGAAATCAAACCGGGAATCACTACTTTATACTTAGATAAACTGGCACACGATTTTATTAAAGATCATGGTGCTGAACCTGCATTTTTAGGATACGGAGGTTTTCCGAATTCTTTATGCATTTCACCAAACGAACAGGTTGTTCATGGTTTCCCTAATAAGGATGAGATAAAGGAAGGAGACATTCTTTCTGTGGATTGTGGAGCAATTCTTAACGGTTATGTCGGAGATCACGCTTATACTTTCGAAATCGGAGAAGTAAAACCTGAAACAAAAAAATTACTGAAAGTTGCCAAAGAATCTCTTTACAAGGGGATTGAGCAGTGCGTAAGAGGTAAAAGAATCGGAGATATTTCTTATGCTATTCAAAAACATTGTGAAAAAGAAGGATATGGCGTTGTAAAAGAGCTTGTTGGTCACGGTTTAGGAAAGAAAATGCATGAAGATCCACAAGTTCCGAACTATGGAAGACAGGGAAGCGGAAAAGTAATTAAAGATGGTTTGGCAATTGCCATTGAACCGATGATTAATTTAGGAACCGAAAAAGTGAAATTCCATAATGATGGTTGGACAGTTACCACACTTGATAATCAGCCTTCTGCTCACTTCGAACACGATGTTTGTGTGATTAATGGTAAACCAGTTTTACTTTCAACTTTCGATTATATTTACGAGGCTTTAGGAATCGTAAGTGATGAAGAAAAGGCTTTTCAATTAGATTTTTAATGAAAAAGCTGACTAAGTTTTTATTAAATAAAATTCCGCGTCCGATGTTGATCAAAATGAGCATCTGGGCGCGACCACTTATTTATCAGTTTTTTAAAGGAGATCAGTTTTATGATCCGATTGATGGCAGATCATACAGGAAATTTCTTCCTTACGGATATGGAAAACAAAGAAAAAATGCATTATCGCCGGGAACTTTAAGCCTTGAAAGACACCGTCAAATGTATCTTTATCTTCAGAATGAAACCGATTTTTTCATTAAAAATTATAAAGTTCTACATATCGCTCCCGAACAGGAATTTCTGAGAAAGTTCAAAAGAATGAGTAATCTGAATTACATTTCAGCCGATTTGTATTCTCCCATTGTAGATGTAAAAGCAGATATTCTGAATCTCCCTTTCGAAGATAATAGCTTTGATATTATTTTCTGTAACCATGTTTTGGAACACATTGAGGATGATGCTAAAGCAATGAGCGAGCTCTACAGAGTCATGAAACCGGGAGGTTGGGGAATTTTGCAGGTTCCGATGAAAAACTCTCTCGAAAAAACGTATGAAGACTTTACGATTACAGATCCTAAAGAACGCCAAAAACATTTCGGGCAATACGATCATGTTCGTTGGTACGGAATGGATTATTTTGACCGTCTGAAAGTAGCCGGTTTTGAAGCTCAGGCTAATTTCTATTCACAAGAATTTTCTGATGCCGAAATAAAGAAATACGGATTAAGACACAACGAGATTTTACCGATTGTTTTAAAGAAATAAAAAAAACGGCTTCAGGATTTGGAGCCGTTTTTGTTTATGGAATTGAGATTTAATTCTTGATGAAAAATTCAGATTTGGAATTTTCTACATTTAAAATATATTGACCTTTTTGAAGATTTTCAGTACTAATCTTTAATGCTTTACCGGACGATAAAGTCTCATAAATCATTTTACCTGATATATCATAAATTTTCACCTTTACATTTTTATCAATATTTTCCACAATCAAAAAGTCACTCGAAGGATTGGGATAGATTCTAAATGTTTTCTTCAAAGCATTTTCCTTCGTACCCAAAATTGAATTATTATAATAGATTATGTTACCAGTGGTTGAATTGCTTACGGCAAGTATTTTTGAGCTTCCATTATTAATAATTTGATAATTAAAAACAGTTCCTATAGGAACATAACTCACATAAAAATCACAATGTTTCTGATCAAAATCTCTAACTGCATCTTGATTTACTCCAACATATTGTGCTAATGTACATGAACTCTGATTTTTAGTAAAGCTGTTCTGCGTTGATGAGAAGATTATATTATTGCCTGCTGTATTAAAATAGTAAGAAACGAATACATAATCAGATCCGCTTAATGCAAATTTAGATGCTCCCAAAGGTAAAGGTAGTGGAACAGCACTTGTTGTCTGCCCGTTCGTGACAATTTGAGAAACATACCAGTTATTATTTAAAAGCTCAGCATTCTGACCAAATAAAGAACATGTGATTAAAAGAAAAAATAATTTTGTTTTCATAAATATTTTTCCCAAATATAAGAAATAATGTTCTAAAATTAATGAGAAACTGCTTTCAAACCAATTACAGAACCAATCAGAGTACAGATAAAAAATACTCTCCAGAAACTTGCAGGATCTTTAAAGACAAAAATTCCAACTAAAGCGGTTCCTACAGCACCAATTCCAGTCCACACTGCATAAGCGGTTCCTATCGGCAAAGTTTCTGTGGCTTTAATAAGCAAAAGCATGGAAACTGTAAGACAAACCAAAAATCCGCCAAACCACCAGTACATTTCGTTTCCGGTTGTTTCTTTTACCTTTCCTAAACATGAAGCAAAAGCCACCTCAAATAATCCGGCAATGATTAAAATAATCCAGTTCATTATTAAATAGTTTTATGCCGCAAAGTTGAGACTTTCTACTGGATTAAAATTTTACAAATGTTAAAAAAAGATTTATTGTTGAATTTTAATTTAGCAGATACGCTGATTGAAAAAATCTGATTAATCAGCAAAATCTGCGAGAACTTGAAATTTTGAAATTACTTAATTTCCGCACGAATCCTGCTCAGACTCACCTGTGTAATTCCCAAGTAAGAAGCAATATGACCAAGCTGAACTCTTTGCAACAAATAAGGTTTTTCCTTGAGCAAATCTTTATACCGTTCTAAAGCCGTTTTATATTGTCTTGAAATAATCAATTCTTCAGTTTTCACCAATTCCCGTTCAGCAAATTTCCTTCCCCAATTCGCAATATAAATATCTTCATTAAACAAATTTTTCAGCTTTGAGGTTTCTAAAACATAAAAATTACAATCTTCCAAAAGTTCAATACTTTCATAGCCTGGTTTTTCATCCACGTAGCTTTTCATCGAAACAACAGGTTCGCCTTCCGTACCGAACCAGAAGGTAATATCGTTATTTTCTGTTGATGCGTAAGCGCGAACGATCCCTTTTTTCAGAAAATAAATATAGGGAATGACTTTATTGGCTTCCATCAGACAAAAACCTTTAGAATGGCTTACTTCAGAAATATGTTGAATTAAATTTAATTTGGATAATTCCGGAAGCGGAAAGATGCTATTGATGATCTGATCGATTTCCATGAGAAAGTCAGGATTAATTATTCTTCAAAAATATACTTTTTTAATCATCTAATTTTAATATAGACCAAAATCCAATTTTTGTTTTACTAACTTTGCAAAACTTTAAACTTAGATCATTAAACTTTAAACAAAATAAATGCATAAAGCAGGATTTGTAAATATCGTTGGCAAGCCAAATGCCGGAAAATCAACGCTTCTCAATCAGCTGATGGGAGAGAAGCTGGCTATTGTAACCCAAAAGGCTCAGACAACTCGACATAGAATTTTTGGAATTTATAATGAAGATGACTTACAGATTGTATTTTCGGATACTCCTGGAGTTTTAGACCCGAAATACGGTTTGCAGGAAAAAATGATGGATTTTGTAAAGGATTCTTTGCAGGATGCAGACGTTTTTCTTTTCATTGTAGATGTTACCGATAAAGCTGAACCTTCTGAATTTTTAATTGATAAACTAAATAAGATTCCGGTTCCGGTTTTATTGTTATTGAATAAAGTAGATCAAACCAATCAGGAAGGCTTGGAAAAGCTTGTTTCAGATTGGCACGAGAGAATTCCTAAAGCTGAAATTCTTCCTATCTCAGCTTTAAACGCTTTCAACACAGAAATTATTCTTCCGAAACTGAAATCAATGCTTCCGGAAAATCCGCCGTACTATGATAAAGACATGTACACGGATAAACCTGAACGTTTCTTTGTGAATGAAGCTATAAGAGAGAAAATTCTTTTAAATTACGAAAAAGAAATTCCGTATTCTGTGGAAGTGGTCACTGAAATGTTCAAAGAAAAGGAAGGAATTATTTTCATTGATTCTATTATTTACGTTGAAAGAGATACGCAGAAAGGAATTATTATCGGTCATAAAGGTGAAGCCATCAAAAAAGTGGGAACGGAAGCAAGAGTTGATCTGGAAAAATTCTTTGCAAAAAAAATTCACTTAAATCTTTTTGTAAAAGTGAAAAAAGACTGGAGAAAAAACGACAGAGATTTGAAAAATTTTGGGTATAGATAAACTAAAAACTCAATATCCATCGTTGTATTAAAAGATTTTACTATCTTTAATCAAATTTTCAATCGATGAGCTACGTAAATTCAAAGACTAATCCATTAATTTTTGATATTATAATTTTTATTGTGCGATTGTTTGTGGGATTTGCGATGCTTTCCCACGGATATCCTAAACTTCAAACGTTGATCGATGGTGGTGATATCAAATTCTACGATTTCTTAGGTTTGGGGCCTAAAATTTCACTCGGGTTAACCGTTTTTGCAGAATTTATTTGTTCAATTTTCCTGATTTTGGGATTATTTACAAGAGTTGCAGCAGGATTTTTAATCTTTACAATGGCAATCGCTGCTTTCTTTGTACATGGAGCAGATGGTTTTGATAAACGTGAAATGAGTTTACTTTATCTTTCAATTTATTTAATAATCATTGCTTTTGGAGCTGGAAAAATTTCAGTTGATTATATGATCGAAAAAAGAAAAAGAGCTAACGATTGGTAAATTTGATCTGATATAAATACAAATCCCGAAACAAAAATGTTCCGGGATTTTTTATGCGAAAAGTTTAAGAAGGTCAAATCTCAAACTTCGAATTTCAAATTATTAAGCCAATTTCTGAGAGTCAGCAACAAACTGAGCCAAACCACTGTCTGTTAACGGGTGTTTCAATAAGCTCAAGATTGGAGGAAGTGGCGAAGTAATAACATCTGCACCGATTTTTGCACAGTCGATAATGTGCATTGAGTGACGGATTGAAGCTGCTAAAATTTCAGTTTCATACATATAATTATCAAAAATCAATCTGATTTCCTGAATTAAATTTAAACCGTCTGTTGTAATATCATCTAATCTTCCTAAGAAGGGAGAAACATAAGTTGCACCCGCTTTAGCCGCTAAAAGAGCCTGTCCAGGAGAGAAAATTAAAGTACAGTTGGTTTTTATACCTTTATCTGAAAAATATTTCAACGCTTTGATTCCGTCTTTGATCATCGGGATTTTCACAACGATATTCGGGTGAATGGCAGCCAGCTCGTCTCCTTCTTTGATCATTTCCTCGTAAGTTGTAGAAAGCACTTCAGCAGAAATATCTCCGTCAACGATTTCGCAGATTGCTTTATAGTGATTTTTAATCGCTTCAGCTCCCTGAATTCCTTCTTTTGCCATTAAAGATGGATTGGTTGTAACACCATCCAGAATTCCAAGATCTTTAGCTTCTTTAATTTGCTCTAAATTAGCAGTGTCAATAAAAAATTTCATTTTTCTTAAATTATTATAGATTTCACAAAGATAAACAATCCATTTTGAGTGCGAAATTATTTTCTGGGGTTACGAGATCTAATATGCGGATTATAATTTTGGAATACAAAATAAATTCCCTTTCTTTGGAGCAATGGCGAAAATTTCAAAGAAATTTTTGACGGGGTGGTGTTTAAGAATCAGCCCATTTAAAATTAAAAATAATTACTTTTACTTCAATGAAAAACTTATTCACCGCCAAACTCGACATCATCGGAATCAATCCATTCGTTTTTATTCCTGATGAAATTTTAGATGAAATATTTGAAACATCAGGAAAGAATAAAAGCCCGATTCCTGTGAAAGGCACAGTGAATGGAAAAGGCTTTAGACAAAACTTAATGAAATATTTAGGAGATTGGCGGTTATATATTAATATAACCATGCTTGAAAATTCTCCGAAAAGAATTGGCGAAATGCTTGAAATTAGTGTTGAATTTGATGATTCTGAACGAACGGTTTCTATTCATCCCGACTTAGAAAAAGCAATTAAAGAAAATTCTTTAGTCTTAGAAAACTTTGAAAACCTCACTCATTCAAGAAAATCAGAATTGATTCGCTATATCAATAATTTAAAAACAGAAACAAGCATTCAGAGGAATATTGAAAAAATTATCAGTCATTTAAAAGGAGAAACAGATTTTTTCGGGAAAAATATCAAATAAAAAAACCGAAGAAATATCCTTCGGTTTTTGATTTTTATGAATTAAGAGCCTGGCTCAACTTTACAGCATCCTGATTAGTCGGATCATACTGAAGAGACTTTGCAACATGCTCTTTTGCCTTATCGGGACTATCTTTTTGTTCGTTAAATGCGATAAAGAAATAGGCATAAGCTAAATTTTTCTTACTGGCTTCAATTTCTTCCGGCTTTACCATTGAAATGTATTTTTCGTAAGAAAGTTTGGCATTCGCATCATCTTTTGCAGATTGGTACGAGTAAGCCTGGCTATAATATGATGGCGCCCAATCTGGTAACAAAACAGATATTTTTTTCCAGGTTGCTATTGCATTTGGCCAATCTGTGGCATCCTGATAAGCGGTTGCCAGCTTTGCCATAGACTCTACATCTTTTGGATTGATTTCAATTTGCTTTTTCAAACCTTCAATAGTCGGGTTCGTTTGTGCTTGTGTTGTTGAAGTTTGGGTATTTGTAGTCTCGCCTTGTGGCGTCGTTTGTGCAAATAAAACTCCTGTACTTCCTATTAGCATTAATCCTGCAAATAATTGTTTGATATTAATTTTAACCGTTTTCATATTCTCTATTTTAAAATTACTAAAGCTAATTTAGCAGATTCAAATTTGTTTTATGTTCATTCTTTTAGAGCCTTTAAGCTTTTTTTGAGTTTCTTAACGGTTTTACTATGTTTTTTAGCGTAATTTTTGATTCTTACTGCGTTTGAGTTTATCTTTGTTTTAATAATTAAGCAGCTTTTTATTTATGAATGTAATATTAGCATCCACTTCAACGCTTTTTGGCGGAGAATATCTTGAATATTTAAAAGAAGAATTAATCGAATTATATAAAGAAATCGACGAGATCATTTTCATCCCGTTTGCAAGACCAGGCGGAATTTCACATGATGATTATACGACGAAAGCAAAGTCTTTTTTTGAAACCATCAGTATCAATGTAAAAGGATTGCATGAATTTGAGAATAAAACCGAAGCATTAAAATCAGCAAAAGGCTATTTTACAGGCGGTGGGAACACTTTTTTGTTGGTTAAAACATTACATGAAGAAAATCTGATGTCTGTTTTAAAACAAAACGTAGAAACCGGAAAAGCATATTTAGGCTGTAGTGCTGGAAGCAATATCGGTGGACAAAATATGAAAACAACGAACGATATGCCGATTGTTTATCCGCCAAGTTTCGATTGTATGGGATTGGTTCCGTTTAATATTAATCCACATTATTTAGATCCGAATCCGGAATTGAAACACAATGGAGAAACGAGAGAAACCAGAATCAAAGAATTTTTGACGCAGAATGACATTAAGGTTGTCGGACTTCGCGAAGGAAACTGGATCCGAAGAATCGGTGATAAAATTACCGTTGAAGGAAACGAACTGACAAGGATTTTCGAAAAAGGAAAAGAACCTTACGAAATTAAATCAGGAACAGAATTATAATTGGTTTATGAATGTCTGTAATTTATGATAGCTTAGATTTTACAGCTTGTTTGTCATTCCGTAGGAATCTCAACACACTGAAAATAAGGCAGTTTAGATTCCTACGGAATGACAAAATGACAACAAATTTGCATTATTGTAAGAAAAAATAATCTCATTAATTTTTAAACATTTATTTCCGGAAATTTATTTATGAAAAAATATATTGTACTTTTTTTTCTTTCCACACAAATTATTTTTGCTCAGAATATTGCTCAAAAATTAGATGATGCTACAAAAAACCTGATGAATTCTTCATTGGCAATTTCAGCAAATTTATCTTTCTATGTTTCAGACGAAAGCGGAAATCTGATTTATGAATTTCAGGGAAATAAAGGACTTTCAACGGCTTCAACGCAGAAAATTTTCACTGCAGCGGCAGCTTTGGAAACTTTAGGCAAAAATTACACCTATAAAACAACTTCATCATATTCAGGAAATATTTCAGGAGGAAATTTAAATGGAAATCTATTTATCAGTTCAAATGGTGATCCTACTTTAGGAAGTTGGCGTTATGAAGGCTACAAACCTGAAAATTTTAAACAAAAACTGATTGAAGCGGTAAAAAAATCGGGAATTACAAAAATTTCAGGAGATTTAATTATTGATGATTCTTATTTCGATCATCAGACCATTCCGGGAGGTTGGCCATGGGATGACTTGGGAAATTATTACGGAGCAGGAGTTTGGGGAGTCAACTGGCGTGAAAACCAATTCGATATAAACATGAATGGAAGTGACATTAAAAGTTTTTCCTATCCTTTGGAAGGCGTAAAATGGTTGAATGATGTGAAAGTTGCGGGAAGCTCAGATCAAAGCTTGATTTTTACCGCTCCACATTCTGACGTCGCATTAATTAACGGAAATTTACCTTCAAAAACGGTTACGGTTTCCGGTTCTGTGCCAAATCCGCCATTACAATTGGGTGTTGAAGTTCAAAAATGGCTGAAAGAATCAGGAATTGAAATTTCAGGAAAAGTGATGACCAATTCTCAACTTGAAATCGATGGCAAAAAAATTCTGGAAGCTCCAAAAAATAATGTTATTCTTACCTATGAATCGCCAACTTTAGACAAAATAGTGTATTGGTTTTTAAGGAAATCGGTGAATTTATACGGAGAAAATTTAATTAAAACTTTAGGAAAAGAAAAGAAAGGAAACCCGAGTTTTAAAAGCGGTATTGTTTACCTTAAAGAATTCTGGAAATCAAGAGGAATTAATGCTAACATGATTAATTTCGCTGACGGAAGCGGACTTTCTCCACAGAATTACGTTTCTGCAAAAGCGGAAGTTCAGGCTTTGATCTATGCCAAAAAACAATCTTGGTTTGACGCCTATTATGAAGGATTTCCTACTCAGGATAACGGCATGAAAATGAAAAGCGGTACGATGAGAGACACTAAATCTTATGCAGGTTATCATACTTCCAAAGACGGAAAAAAATATGTTTATGCCATTATCATTAATAATTATCAGGGAAGCGGAAGCACAGAATTGCAGAAGATTTTAAATGTTTTAAAATAAATTCAGATTGAAAAAAAGATCCATTTTCGCCAGATTCAACAACTGGTTTATTTTTTCTTTGATGACTTTGGTTGTTGTATCCATCGTTATTACCTCTACTTTGGTGGTTAATTATCTGAAGAAGGAAGAAGTAAAAAGAGTTGATATTTTGGTTAAAGCTCTGAAATTTCAGCAGGATATGACACCGAGTTTAGAAGTTCAGGAATTGCTTCTTGCCATTTACAGCTCAAACACAACCATTCCGATGATTATTCTCGATAAGAACGATCAAATTATTGAGTATAAACACCTGTCTAAAGAAATAGGAGATGATTCTCAAAACATCATTGCAGAGGCAAAAAGAATGGAGAAAAAATATCCTTCCATCGAAATAAAAGTTCAGGGTGGAAACGATCAGTTTGTGTATTACGATAATTCTGAAATTCTCAATAACCTTCAGTATTTTCCATTTCTTCTGGGCTTCTTTGTCTTATGTTATTTTTTATTTTCATTCTGGTTTTTAAGAACGGTTAAAAAAACCGACGAAGGTTATCTTTGGGCTGGTTTAGCAAAAGAAACAGCGCATCAGATCGGAACTCCGCTATCTTCGATGATGGGCTGGATGGAAATCATGAAAATGGAAAATCCGGATTCGGATGGCGTTATTGAAATTGAAAAAGACATCAACCGACTGAGAACAATCTCGGAAAGATTTTCAAAAATAGGCTCTGTACCGGAACTGAATGATACCAACTTTAACGAAACCATCCAGGAAAATTTCGATTATCTCAAGACAAGAATTTCAAAGAAAATAAATTTTACCCTTTTGCTTCCAACCTACAATATTCAGGTTCCGCACAACAAAATCCTGATGAGCTGGGTGATTGAAAATCTGGTAAAAAATGCTGTAGATGCGATGAAAGGAGAGGGTATTCTGCAAATGTCTGTTTTCGAACGCAATAAAAACATTTTGGTCGAAGTGAAAGACAACGGCAGCGGAATGACAAAATATCAGGCTCAGAATGCTTTTAAACCGGGGTATTCCACAAAAAAAAGAGGTTGGGGATTAGGCTTAAGTTTAGCTAAAAGAGTAGTGCAGGAATATCATAACGGTGACATTAAAATTTCTCAGACTGAAGTCGGAAAAGGAACAACTTTCCGAATTTTAATAAGAAAAGAAAAAGAACAGTAAAAATTACATTCAAAAGCTAAATGCTGGAAGCAGAAAGCAAAAATTTCACTATTTTTGAAGCATGATTAAAGCAAGAAATATCCATAAATCTTATGGAAATCTGGAAGTATTGAAAGGCGTTGATATTCACATCAAAGCAGGCGAAGTGGTTTCTATTGTAGGGGAATCCGGTGCAGGAAAGTCTACACTTCTTCAGATTTTAGGAACTTTAGACAGCCCTTCTAATCCTCAGAAATACGACACCGAGATTTTCTTGAACGATCAGCCGTTTATTTATATGAGCGATAAGCAGATTTCGAAATTCAGAAATCAGAATATTGGTTTTGTTTTTCAGTTTCATCAGCTTCTTCCAGAATTTACTGCGTTAGAAAATGTTTTATTGCCGACAAAAATTGCGGGAGCGAATGAAAAAGAAATGATTGAGAAGGCGTATGATCTTTTTGAAGATCTTAAGATCGGACAAAGAATTCATCACAAACCTAATCAGTTATCAGGTGGTGAAGCGCAGAGAGTTGCCGTAGCAAGAGCTTTAATCAATTCACCGAAGATTATTTATGCAGATGAACCAACAGGAAATTTAGATTCGAAAAATGCAGATGATCTTCACCGTTTGTTTTTTGATTTAAGAGATAAATACAACCAGACTTTTGTGATTGTAACCCACAATCCGCAATTGGCTGAAATTACTGACCGCAAATTGGTAATGAAAGATGGATTAATCATCGAATAATTAAAATGTTTACCGCAAAAGATGCAACCGAAATGATTGAAAAATAGCTATTCAAAAGTTTATAATATGTAAAAAATCCACAATCGTTTTGTTAGCTCTTGAATAGCTTAATCGAATAAAAATCTTTTGAATCTTTTGCGGTAAAAAATATTTTAAAAATAATTTTAAGATAAATATGAAATCTTTACTCTTTGCATTCCTTTTATTAATTTCTTGCAGCCAGTCAAAAGCTCAGGAAAATGCAGAAATATTGCCAAAAGAAAAAGTTTCAGAACTTAAAAATTATATCAAAAATAAAAGCTACAATCAAGATTTGGCAGTTTTTATTAACTTTAAAATTCATTCCGGAAAATACCGCTATTTTGTGTATGATCTGAAAAATGATAAGATTATTCAGAAAGCCATTGTTTCTCACGGTTCAGGATCAGTCATTCCAAAATCGACTCATCTGAAATTCTCCAATATCGAAGGTTCTTACCAGTCTTCCTTAGGCAAATATGAAATAAAGGAAAGTTACGTTGGTAAATTCGGAAAAGCTTATCGTTTAAACGGATTGGATTCTACCAACAGTAACGCCATGCAACGCGCAATTGTTCTGCATTCTTTTGGTTGTATTCCGGATAAAGAATCACAAAGTTTAGCTTGCCTTAGCTTGGGTTGTCCGATGCTTTCCACAAAAGCTTTCAATGAAACAGCAAAGCATTTAGACCAATCTAAAAAGAGCATTATTTTGTATGCTTTTTATTAATTTAGTTGATGGATTTTACTGATGGTTGTTGGATTGCTATTCGATAAAATAAAAAATGGATTAATAAATATTTTCAATAACTAACAACTAACTCCAATAGC
The DNA here is from genome assembly GCF_051011795.1 of Chryseobacterium sp. RLHN22. NCBI lineage: Bacteria > Pseudomonadati > Bacteroidota > Flavobacteriia > Flavobacteriales > Weeksellaceae > Chryseobacterium > Chryseobacterium sp. RLHN22. The sequence goes on along the minus strand of NZ_JBPCHW010000008.1, from coordinate 180,827 downwards.
CTAAATCCTAAAATCATGTCTATAAAATTTTTAGCTGAAGACGACAGACCACGGGAAAAATTTTTACTGAAAGGTAAAAATTCGCTTTCGGATTCTGAACTTTTAGCCATCATTATGGGCAGCGGAAGCAGAGATGAAACCGCTGTAGAATTGGCAAGAAAAATTTTGGCTTCAGTGAATAACAATTGGCATCAGTTGAGTTTACTGACGATAAAAGATTTAATGAAATTTAAAGGAGTGGGTGAAGTAAAAGCCATTTCTATTGCAACAGCTTTGGAAATCGGGAGGAGAAGAGCCGCTCAGGAAATTCCCGAAAAACCACAAATTTCGAGTAGTAAAGATGCCTATAATCTATTGAAATTACATTTAGCAGATTTAAGAACTGAAGAATTCTGGGCACTTTTTCTTAACCAAAATAATAAAGTTTTACATGTTGAGCAATTAACTCAAGGTGGAATCAATCAGTCAATTGTAGACATCAGAATACTTTTTAAAACAGCTTTGGAACATTTTTCGACAGGAATTATTATTTCTCACAACCATCCTTCAGGAAATCTTAAACCAAGCTCTGAAGATATTACTATAACTAAAAAAGTGAAAGAGGCAGGAGAGCTGATGAGCATTCAGCTTTTGGATCACTTAATTATTACCCAAAACTCATATCTGAGTTTCGCAGACGAAGGATTATTATGATTAGACGATTACTATACCATGAAATTGATTTTGAAAAATATACGCTCTGTCTCGAAAACGCCGTACAGCGTAAGTATTCTGCCACAAAAACGTTTCTGGATATTACATCCGATAAAAAATGGGAACTGCTTGTTTACAATGATTATGAAGCCGTAATGCCTGTTCCGTATGTTTTCAAATCGGGAATAAAAATCGTTCACAATCCCATGCTTTGTCAGCAATTGGGAGTTTTTTCTAAAGAAGACCACGTAGAAATTAATGAATTATTTTTGAATTTTTTAGAAAAAAATTACCTGATCAGAATTTATGCTTTTAACGAGTTTAATCAATTTAAATCATCATTAAAATCCAAAAAGAACTTCCTTATACTTCCTGAAAACTACGAAACGGTTTATGCAAAATACTCTCCGAAAAGAAAAAGGAAACTAAGGCTGGATGAAGATATTGTAAACAATTCGGAAACAAAAGAAATCACCTTCGGAGAGGCAGAATATTTTATTAAAGAAAATTTTATAGGGGCAAGTAAAGAAGAAGACATTCATTCTTTCATTTTAATTTTCAAAAAAATGTTTGAAGAAGGTTGTCTTAAATTTTCAGCGTTTTACCTGAACAGAAGAATCATTAATGTAATCGCTACTTACTTTGATGAGCATACAGTAGCGCTTTTGGGAACTTTTAATGATAAAGATTCTGTAAAAATTTCCGGTGCTTCTGTCTTGATCGATTCGTGCATCAAACAAAACATTGAAACTAAAATTTTTGATTTTGAAGGAAGCGAAATTCCCAATGTAGAAGAGTTTTTCAGAGGTTTCAGACCGGAACTTCGACCTTATCACCTTATTGAATATTCGAAAAAAGATATTATCAAAAAATTACTGAGCTTGAAATTTATCATGAAACGTTAATTTAATCACGCTATTTAGATTAGTTCTGAATATATTTCATACATTTATACAGGTATTTACAAACTGATAGCAATGCTAAAGAAGATCCGCAATTACAAATTGCCTTACATGATTTATAATTTTTTCAATAAAAAAAAATTACAGCATAATATCCCGCTTTACAGAAAATACGGTCTCAATAAATCTTATTTCTCAAGCATTTCAAGTAAAGATTTTGCTCATTTGCCTGAAAATGAAAGAAAATTAGATTCGGAAAAGCTTTTCAGTACAGAATTTTATAAAAATCTTTCAGAAGAAAACCAACATAGTGCCCAAGGTTTTGATGATAATGGTTATTTAATTTTAAGGAATTATCTGAAACCTGAAACCGCAGATCAGATCAATGACGAAATTGAAAAACTCATGGAAGCCGGAACGATAAAGTTTCGTTATGGCGGGAAGCTGATGTTTGTCATTCATCATTCGGAAATCATCAGAAACATCGGGAATGATAAGAATTTACTCGAATTTTTATCTGTTCTGATTGACGGTGATGCCAAATTATTTCAAAGTATTAATTTCATTAACGGAAGTCAGCAAAAAACGCATTCCGACAGCATTCACATGACCACATATCCTTTAGGCGGACTTCTCGGAGTCTGGATTGCCCTTGAAGATATTGATGAAAATAATGGTGCTTTACATTACATTCCGGGAAGTCATAAACTTCCGTATTTCCTGAATTCAGATTATGATAATGAAGGAACGGCTTTCAAAATCGGTAAGAAAAGTTATCTTGCTTATGAAGATTTCCTCGAAAATAAAGTGAAAGAGTTAGGATTAAAAAAAGAAATTTTCAGAGCAAAAAAAGGAGATCTTTTGATTTGGCATGCTAATATTCTTCACGGTGGAGAACCTCATTTAGATAAAACAAGAACGAGAAAAAGTCTGGTATATCATTATTTTGATGAAAAAAGCATTTGTTATCACGAGGTGACGCAACGACCTGCCTTATTTGAGCTTTAAAATGATAAAACGTTTTGATATTTTATTGAAAATCTTTTTTTCAGTATATCTATGTGTGATGTCGTATTATCTGTATACGCATCAGTATTACAATGTCGATATGGAAGCTTATATGGGATTGCTGTACAAGACGGAATATCCTGAAATGAAAATTGAAGAAATTCATCAGAAAGTCTTTACCGAACTGAACGAAAAAAGACCAGGGATGTTTGAGTCTGATTTTTCCCACGAAGAGACAGCAAAAGGCGAAAATACTTATTATAAAACCATTTCCGAGAATCCTAAGATCTTTGAAGAAGAACTTCAGCTTTTTTCAGTAAAACCTTTCTATAATTTCACCAATCTTTTGTTTTTTAAAGCTGGTTTTGAAGCATCAACTTCTACTTTTTTGATTTCAATATTATCTTATGTATTAATTCTTGGATTTATATTTTTGTTTTTAAGCAAAATCCTGAAAAATCATAGTCTGGCGATTTTGCTTACCGTTTTGTTTTCGATTTTTAAACCTCTTTTAGAATCGGCAAGACATGCTTCACCGGATACTTTATCTTGTCTGCTTCTGCTGGTAAGCTTTTATTTTTTTCTTGTTAAAAGAAGTTTTTTCGTGGCAACAGTTTTTGCAATGTTATGTATTTTAACCAGACCTGAATATTTTATTTTCTATTCATTTTTATATGTATTGATTTTTATTAAAAAGAAAGATTTGAGTATCAAAAATTATGAATTGGCTTTTTCTTTCCTGTACCTGTTTTTTTCATTCGCTCTGGTGCAGTATTTTAATCAGATCTCATGGTCGGTCTTGTTTATGAATCAGTTTACGAAAGTTCAGCTGTATCCGATTTCAAATCCCGACCATTTTAAATTCATGGATTATTTCACTTATATTAAATCTAAGATATTACTTGAATTTAATTCATCATATTTTCTTTTACTTTTAATTTTTGTTGTGATTATTGTTTACAATAAATTTTCAATGAATAAAAAAAATTGGATGCCGCATCTCTTTTTCGGAGTTATTTATCTTTCAGTTTTCGTTAGATTTCTTGTTTTTCCGATTTTGGTCAACAGGATGATGATTGGCTTTTACCATCTGATTATCTTAGGTTTAATCTATATTCTGTCTTCAAAAGAAGATTTATTCAAAAAACTTTCCCAAGACCCAATTAATTAGTAATTTTGCTACCTCAAATTATGACAGATTTTTCAGATTATTTACCTTATGCAGCCGCATTAGTGATCGCAATTCCTTTTTTGGTTTTGCTGAGACAATTTGTGTACACCTATATCAATTTAAAAAATCAGGAAATCAAGCTCCTTTCTGTAAAATCAAATTCCGAAAACAAAACCCATTCTTACGAAAGAATGACGCTTTTTTTAGAGAGAATCAAACCTTCCAACCTTGTTCAGAAATTTGATAAAGATCTTGCAGCACATGAGTTTATATTTCTTACAGAAAAAACCATTAACGAAGAATTTGAATATAATGCTTCGCAGCAGCTTTATTTAACGAAAAATTCATGGCAGAATATTGTAGATTCTAAAAATGCAGTCATAGATTTGCTTCATAAAACGTACGAAAGTCTTAATAACAATCCTGATCTTACTGAATATAAAACCGTTTTCATTATGAATTACATGAATGATAATGACTACATCGGTGCAACCATCGAAGATTTAAGGAGAGAAATTTTAATAATAGCTTAATTAAATAATAAATATAAATAATGATTCCAAATTTTAAAGCACATCCGTGGCATGGGATTTCTGCAGGAGAAGATGCGCCAAACGTGGTAAACGTATTCGTGGAAATAGTTCCTTCAGACACCATCAAATATGAAATAGATAAAGAAACCGGTTACCTGAAAGTAGACAGACCGCAGAAGTTCTCAAACATCATTCCTGCTTTGTACGGTTTTGTTCCGAGAACATACTGTCACAATGAAGTGATGAAACTGGCGATCGAAAGTGGAGCAAACGATGTTACAATGGGAGATCATGACCCGTTGGATATTTGTGTATTAAGTTCACACAACATTCATGCGGGAGGGCTTTTGATGGAAGCTATTCCGATCGGAGGTTTCAAAATGATTGATGGTGGTGAAGCAGATGATAAAATTGTTGCAGTAATGATTAATGATCACGCATTCGGCCACTTCAGAGATATTTCAGAATTGCCTGAAGCTGAAATCAAAAGATTGATGCACTACTTCCTCACTTATAAGAACTTACCGGATGAGCCTGCAAAATGCAGAATTCAGGAAGTTTACGGGGCAGAGCATGCAAGAAAAGTAATTGTTGCTTCACAAAAAGATTATTCAGAAAAATTCGGAGGATAATTCTTCATAAAAATCAAAAAATTATACAAGGCAGATGAGTATTCATCTGCTTTTTTATTATTAAATTCTTTTAAAATTTACAAAAACTTTCATAAGTCATAATTTTTTAAATGGTTTAATAGAAATTATTAAGTATATTTATTAATCTATTACCAAAAAAATATTAAACTATGGACTTATTTGTTTTAGTGCCAATTTTTGGCGTTATTGCCCTCGTCTACACTTTTCTGCAAAGTAACTGGGTGAGCAGACAAAATGCCGGAAATGAAAAAATGAAAGTTATCAGCGGACATATCGCTGACGGTGCGATGGCCTTTCTGAAGGCCGAGTACAGAATTCTGACTTACTTCGTCGTTATTGTAGCCATTTTATTAGCCGTAATGGGAATGACCAACTCCAACTCGCATTGGAGCATAGGTATTGCCTTTGTCATCGGCGCCGTATTTTCTGCTTTGGCAGGATTTATAGGAATGAAAATCGCTACCAAAGCCAATGTAAGAACTGCAGAAGCTGCCAAAACATCCCTGTCAAAAGCTTTAAAAGTATCGTTTACCGGAGGTTCTGTGATGGGAATGGGGGTAGCAGGATTAGCCGTTTTGGGTTTAGGCGCACTTTATTTAATCATCAAACAGATTTTTGCCCCGGAAGCAACAGTCGATTCCCATGAAATGGAAAGAGCCATCGAAATTCTTACAGGTTTTTCTTTAGGTGCAGAATCTATCGCATTATTTGCAAGAGTAGGTGGTGGAATTTATACCAAAGCAGCTGATGTTGGAGCCGATTTGGTGGGGAAAGTAGAAGCGGGAATTCCTGAAGACGATCCTAGAAACCCTGCAACAATTGCTGATAATGTGGGAGATAATGTAGGAGATGTTGCAGGAATGGGAGCCGATTTATTTGGTTCTTATGTGGCAACGGTTTTAGCAACAATGGTTTTGGGAAGAGAAACAATTTCACAGGATTCTTTTGGCGGATTTGCTCCGATTCTTTTACCGATGCTCATTGCAGGAACAGGAATTATCTTTTCGATGATCGGAACTTTATTTGTGAAAATTAATGATAATGAAGGTTCATCCACTTCGAATGTTCAGAATGCTTTAAACTTAGGAAACTGGGGAAGTATTGTTATAACAGCAATCGCTTCTTACTTTTTGGTAACTTACCTTCTACCTGAGAAAATGGTTTTAAGAGGTCTTGAATTTACCAAAATGGGCGTTTTCGGAGCCATTATGGTCGGATTGGTTGTCGGAACTTTGATGAGCATCATCACCGAATTTTATACAGCCATGGGAAAAAGACCTGTTTCAAGCATTGTAAGACAGTCTTCAACCGGCCATGCAACCAATATTATCGGTGGACTTTCCGTCGGAATGGAGTCTACACTTTTACCAATCTTGGTTTTAGCGGGAGGAATTTACGGTTCCTATTTATGTGCCGGATTGTATGGAGTTGCAATTGCTGCTGCAGGAATGATGGCAACAACGGCAATGCAGTTAGCCATAGACGCTTTCGGTCCTATTGCCGATAATGCGGGAGGAATTGCCGAGATGAGTGAGCTGCCAAAAGAAGTTCGTGAAAAAACAGATATTCTTGATGCGGTCGGAAATACAACAGCAGCAACTGGAAAAGGTTTTGCCATCGCTTCTGCAGCATTAACAGCTTTAGCATTATTTGCCGCTTTTGTAGGTATTGCAGGAATTGACGGAATTGATATTTACAGAGCCGATGTTTTGGCCGGATTATTTGTCGGTGGAATGATTCCGTTTATTTTTTCTTCACTGGCCATTACAGCGGTTGGACAGGCCGCAATGGCAATGGTTGAAGAAGTAAGAAGACAGTTCAGAGAAATCCCGGGAATTCTGGAAGGAAAAGGAGAACCTGAATATCAGAAATGTGTTGCGATTTCTACTGACGCATCTATAAAAAAAATGATGCTTCCCGGAGCAATTGCTATTATTTCACCCTTATTAATCGGGTTTATTTTTGGGCCTGAAGTTTTGGGAGGATTTTTAGCAGGCGCAACTGTTGCCGGAGTTTTAATGGGAATTTTCCAGAATAATGCAGGCGGAGCATGGGACAATGCAAAAAAATCTTTTGAAAAAGGAGTTGATATCAACGGACAGACTTATTACAAAGGCTCTGAGCCTCATAAGGCTTCTGTAACGGGAGATACGGTTGGAGATCCGTTTAAAGATACTTCAGGACCTTCAATGAATATTTTAATCAAATTAATGTCGATTGTTTCATTAGTTATTGCTCCGACTTTAGCAGTTTTACATGAAGATAAGATCGAAGCCAACAGAAAGGCAAAAATTGAGAGTTTAGTTGGTAAAGGTGAAATTCATACTGAAAATCACACCACTCAAAATAATGCTGTTATTGAGCCTTTAGAAATAACAGGCCAGCTTAATGAGAGCGGAGATTTTGTTTATAACACCGGAGATATACAAGAAGTACAACTAAATGGTGGTAAGAAAATTTCTTTAGGTAATCAAAGCCAGTTGTACTTTTTGTATGATGATATTAAAAATAAAAATAAGGAAGCTTTAAATCCTGATAAATGGTACACCATTGAAAACCTGTATTTTGAGACAGGTTCCAGTGACTTAAAACCAGGTTCGGAAACTCAGCTTTCCAATCTTGCAGAATTATTGAATGCTTACCCTAATTTAAAAATAAAATTAGGGGGTTACACAGACAACACAGGAAGTGAAGAAAGCAATCTTAAGCTTTCAAATTTAAGAGCACAAACCGCCAAATTAAAATTGCTTGAAAAAGGAATTGCCGGTGACAGGGTAGAAGCAGAAGGGTACGGTTCGCAACATCCGATTTGCCCGGAAAATGACACCGAAGAATGTCAGGCGGTAAACCGCAGAATAGACATCCGGGTTTTGGCACTGTAAATTAAATTTCTATGAAGCACATAAAAAACACTGCGAAATGCAGTGTTTTTTGTTTATAAGGTTTTTCTTAAATGTTCCATAGCCTGAATAATCACTTCATCTTTTTTTACAAAGCTGAAGCGAATGTAATCTGAATCCTTTTTAGAATGATAAAATGCGGAAAGCGGCAAGCAAGAAACTTTCTTTTCTACAGTCAGCCACTTTGAAAATTCTACGTCCGTCATTGTCTTATTGATTTCCCTGAAATTCACAATCTGAAAAAATCCGCCCTGAGACTTATCTTCAATTTTCAGCGGAGTGTAACTGATCAGCTCGTTAAAAACATTCCGTTTCTGCTGCATGATATTTCGGTTTTCCAAAGGATCAAAAACTTCCAGATATTTTGCAATTGCGTATTGGCAGGGAGAATTTGAGCTGTATGAAATATATTGCTGGTGAATTCTGAAATTTTGAAGTAAGTTTTCATCGGCTAAAATATAGCTCACCTTCCAGCCGGTAGAATGAAACATCTTACCAAAAGAAAAGATACAGAATGTTCTCTTTTTGAGTTCAGGATGTAAAAATGAACTGTAATGTTCGTTGTTATCGTAACAGTAAATGTCGTAAATTTCTTCAGAAATAAGATAAATTTCCTGGTCTTTTATCAAATCATATAATTTATTCCAGTCTTCTTTGCTCCACATTTTACCGGTTGGGTTTTGAGGAGAATTAACGATGATCGCTCTGGTTTTACTCGTTATGCAGTTCTGCAATTTTTCCCAATTTATTTTAAAATCAAAATCAAGATCATAATAAACGGGAACTCCGCCGTTGAGTACAATTGATGGTGCATAAGTATAATAAGATGGCTGAATAACAATGACTTCCTCACCATTATTTAAAATTGACTTTAAGGATGTATATAAGCCAAATGTAGAGCAGGGAACAATATTTACTTCTTCTCTCTTCAGGTATAAGCTGTTTTTTCTTTTTGCATTAAATTTCACAATTTGATCGATCAGCAAAGAATTTCCGGCAAGCGATTCATAACTGTGACTGATCATATCTGCGGATTCTTTTAAATAATACCTAAGACGAGGGTCAATTTCAAAATCAGGAAGCCCTAATGATAGGTCATAGCTTTTGTATCTCGAAGCAAGCTCCGACATTTCTGTGAAAAACGTATAATCATTAAACCCGTAGTTTTTTTGCATAGTCTTTACCAAATATATTAAAAATTTGTTTTCAAATTAAGGTTGGAATATTTTTGTTATTTTTAGAAAAATTATTCAGTTCATGAAAAAGATATCCTTTCCGATCTTTTCGGTTATAATACTCACAGCTTGTAATACAGCAAATATATCGGGCAATAATTCAGATTCAAGTGATGCTAAAAATGAAAGAACATTTAATAAAGCATATCAGCAAATTAAGCTTAATGATTTAAAGAATAATTTATACATTATTGCATCAGATGAAATGGAAGGAAGAGACACGGGAAGTCCCGGCCAGAAAAAAGCAGGAGAATATATTGTACAATTTTATAAAGATTTAGGCATCACTTTTCCGAAAAAATTAGGCTCATATTACCAGAAAGTTCCATCATCATTTATGAAAAAAAGAGGCGGCGGAAATCTCCCTGATTCAGAAAATATTCTTGCATTTATTGAAGGAAGCGAAAAGCCTGAAGAAATCATTGTTGTATCTGCTCATTATGATCATGTTGGTACAAAAAACGGAGTGGTTTACAACGGTGCAGATGATGACGGAAGCGGAACGGTCGCAGTGATGCAGATCGCCAAAGCTTTTCAGTCGGCGAAAAAGAAAGGAAAAGGTCCGAAACGGTCTGTTTTGTTTTTACATGTTACTGGCGAAGAACACGGGCTTTTTGGGTCATCGTATTATTCTGAAAATCCGGTTTTTCCTTTATCAAATACCATTGCTGATTTAAATATTGATATGATCGGAAGAGATGATGCAGCAAACAGAGGGAAAAATTATGTTTATGTGATCGGTTCTGAAATGCTAAGTTCAGAATTAAAAATAATTAATGAAGCTGCTAATAAAAAAACTCATAATTTAGAGCTTAACTATAAATACGATGACCCAAATGATCCCGATAGATTATACTACCGTTCAGATCATTACAATTTTGCAAAACACGGAATTCCGGTTGCTTTCTATTTTGACGGAATTCACGAAGATTATCATCAGCCAACTGATGATGTTGAGAAAATCGACTTTAATTTACTCCAGAAGAGAACTCAACTGATCTTCACTACAGCATGGGAATTGGCAAATCGGGACTCAAGAATTGTGGTTGATAAAAAATAAATAAAATATGAATCAAAAAATAAAATCCATCAGGCCGTTTATTGGTTCGAAAGACTTTGCAGAAAGCAGGGCATTTTATAAAGATTTAGGGTTCGAGGAAAACATTCTGGAACCTAAGCTTTCTGTATTTAAAAAAGGAGAATTTGCCTTTTATCTCCAGGATTATTACGCAAAAGAATGGATAGAAAATACAATGATTTTTCTTGAAGTTGAAAATACTGATCTCTTTTGGGACGAACTTGTAAGCTTAAAATTGAATGAAAAGTATGATTCTATCAAATTAGTTCCTATCAGAACAATGAATTGGGGTAAAGAATGTTTCCTTATTGATCCTGCCGGAATTTTGTGGCATTTCGGTGAGTTTTTTAATAAATAATAAATGATTTACGCATTCGATACGTACTATTACGAGAATTTCGCCAAAACTGTCTGCATTGCATTTAGAAATTGGGATTCTGAGAAAGAAGATGCAATTTATTCAGAAAATATGGCAATAACTTCTGATTATGAAAGTGGTGCTTTCTATAAACGTGAGCTTCCTTGTATTCTGAGTCTGCTTAAAAAGATTGATCTTACTGAAAACGATATAATTATTGTCGACGGATATGTCACCCTTGATAATTCAGGGAAAATTGGCTTAGGTGGCCATCTTTATCATTCGCTAAACAATAAAATTCCTGTTGTCGGAATTGCAAAAAACGGCTTTGCAGCAGAAGATAAGAAGAGGCGGGAGGTTTTTCGTGGTGAAAGTAAAACGCCGTTATTCATCACGTCACAAGGCATTGATGTTGATGAGATTAAAATCGCTGTGGAAAATATGACTGGTTCTTACCGAATACCAAACATTACTCAAAAAACTCGACCAGCTAACAAGAAATAATGAAAATTAATCAAGTAATCCGGGATTTTTTACCTTTGAAAAACAAAATACTTTTGAAATGAAAAAAATTATTCTTGCGCTCGCGATTATCTCTTCTCTTCAGCTCAGCTCACAAAAACATTACACCAAAATCAGCAACTCTAAAATTGATCAGGACAGAATAAATTTAAGTGAAAATTTCATCAGAGACTACTACAGAAAATGCAGTAACAAAGATTATTCACAGTTTACCAATTTTACCTTAGACAAGAGACTGGAAAGGATACTTTATGATGACTATGAAAGAAAATGTGAAGAAGTAAACAAAAATGGTAAAATCATGCATCTGAAATTCAATTCTGCTTATATTAAAGATTACACAAAAAATAGTGATCCTGTCGAGTTAATTGTTTTTGATGCAGATCTCGAAAATGCACCGGAGCTAAAATATATTAATGTATGGATTTACCGGGATCAAAATATCATCAACAACATCCTCACTTCTACGGAAAAACCTTTTTCAAAATCTAAAAAAAAGAACCCGCCCTTTAGGAGCGGATTCAGTAGATAAATACATCTCATTTTTTAATTAGACAACAACAAAAAAGCACAGCCGACGATGCTGTGCTTAAATTTTTATTTCAAACTTAATTGCGATTTCGTAATCGAAAAAGGCAAGAAAAAGATTCATTTCATTTTTATTACATAGTAAATGTAGGAATATATTTTTGATAAGCAATGAATTAAATGTTAAAATTCACAAGTTATCCACATTTTTTTGTGGATAAATAAGTTGTAATTTTTCAAGAATATAACCCACTATATTTGATTAATTAATACCTTTAAAGTATGAAAATCTCATTTTAATATTACCCATTATTCAGGTTTCTTTAGAATTTACCTGAAACTTTAAGACTCAATTCCTCTGAGTCTGAAAATCATTATTTAAAAATTTAAGCTAGCTAAAAGTCTACAGCTATACTTATCATTAAAAATATTTAGTAAAATGAGCACACATACTATTGCCGTTATCGGCGGAACAGGAAAATCCGGCAGATATCTTGTTCAGAAATTACTGGAAAACAACTATTCTATAAAGCTTCTATTAAGAAGTCCCGAAAATTCTGAGCTTCAGAATCCTTTAATTGAAATTATAAAAGGAGATGCACGAGATTATCACTCAATTACAAAATTATTAGAAGGCTGCAATGTTGTTGTAAGCACTTTGGGGCAGCCAAAAGAAGAGAAATCTATATTCAGTGATGCTACAAATAATATTATTAAAGCAATGGAATATTATCAAATCAAAAGATATGTAGTAACAACGGGCTTAAGCGTAAATACTTCTTTGGACCATAAAAATGAAAAAATAAAAATGGCTACCGACTGGATGTATCAAAACTATCCTGAAACCACCACAGACAAGCAAAGAGAATACGAAATTCTTGCCGAAAGCAATCTGGACTGGACTTTGGTGAGACTTCCTTTAATCAATTTAACTGATGAAAGTTTTAAAACAGAAACGAGTCTGCAAGATTGTAAAGGCGAGAATATTTCAGCGACAGATTTAGGAAAATTTCTGGTTTCTCAAATTGATGACGAAACTTTTATTAAAAAGAGTCTGTTTTTGTATAATGTTTAAGCACAAATTGCACTAATTTTATTAAGGAATAACACTAATAATTCAAAATATCAGATTGTGAAAATTAATGAAAATATTCGTGTAATTGGTGTTTAAACAAAAAAAAAGAGAGTCATTGTGACTCTCTTTTTATTTTAATTCTCCAGCTTTTCCTTAATGTATTTTGCTGTATGTGATTTCTTATTCTTCGTCAGTTCTTCAGGCGTTCCCGAAAAAACTACTTCTCCGCCGTGTTTTCCTGCTTCCGGACCAATGTCGATAATATGATCGGCACATTTCATAATATCGGGTTGATGCTCGATAACGATCACAGAATGTCCAAGATCAATCAGAGCCTGCAATGATTTTAATAATTTTTGAATATCATGGAAATGCAATCCGGTAGAAGGTTCGTCAAAAACAAATAACGTTTTATCAGTCGTAACACCTTTTACCAGGAAAGAAGCCAGTTTCACACGTTGCGCTTCACCTCCCGAAAGCGTAGAAGAGCTTTGCCCAAGCTGTAAATATCCCAAACCAACATCCTGAAGCGGAGTGAGTTTGGTAACAATTTTATCCTCCTTATTTTCCCTGAAAAACTCCAAGGCTTCATCCACTGTCATATGAAGAATATCCGAAATATTTTTCTCATCAAATTTTATCTCGAGAACTTCATTCTTAAAACGGGTTCCTTTACAGGTTTCACATTCCAATTCAATATCTGCCATAAACTGCATTGAAACATTGATCACACCTTCACCTTTACATTCATCACATCTACCACCATCAACGTTAAAAGAAAAATGTTTTGGTTTGTAGCCTAACATTTTTGCGCTTTTCTGCTTAGAAAACAAATCACGAATGTCGTCATACGCTTTCAGATACGTTACAGGATTGGAACGTGAAGATTTTCCGATAGGATTCTGGTCTATAAGTTCAATATGCTTAATCAGTTTCTTTGGAAATTCCACAGAATCATAATCTCCTTTTTTTCCACCCATTCCCAGCTGAATCTGAATATCATTGGTAAGGATTTCCTTCATCAAAGTAGATTTACCACTTCCGGAAACTCCAGAAATAACTACCAAACTTTCCAATGGAACATCAACATCAATATTCTTAAGATTATTTGATCTTGCTCCTTTTATGTGAATAAATTCTTTTGCTTTTCTTCGTTTTTCAGGAACTTTTATTTCTAATTTTCCTGTCAAGTATTTTGAAGTCAGCGTATCTGCATTTTTTAATTCTTTAAAATCACCTGCAAAAACCAATTCTCCACCCAAATATCCGGCTTCAGGACCAATATCGATGATGTAATCTGCTGCTCTCATTACATCTTCATCGTGTTCTACAACGATTACCGTATTTCCGATATCACGAAGATTTTTTAAAACTTCAATTAAATTTTCGGTATCTCTTGAATGCAGACCAATCGATGGTTCATCTAAAATATAAATAGAGCCCACCAAAGAACTTCCCAAACTTGTGGCCAAATTAATTCTCTGACTTTCACCTCCGGAAAGTGTATTGGATGTTCGGTTTAAAGTAAGATAACCTAAACCAACCTTTAATAAAAATTCTAAACGGGTCGTAATTTCGTACAGCAACCTTTTTGCAACTTCTTTATCATGTTCCGAAAGTTTCAAACCTTGCATTAATGGTAAAAGCTCATCCAAAGGAAGCTCAATCATCGACTGAATATTATTTCCGTCGATTTTTACCCAGCTTGTTTCTTCACGAAGACGCAGACCTTCACAAGTCGGACAAAGTGTTTTTCCTCTGTAACGGGAAAGCATCACACGATACTGAATCTTGTATAAATTTTCTTCAAGCATTTTGAAGAAATTATTCAGAGAAGGAAAGCTGTCTTTTCCGTCGCCTTTCCAGAGATAATTTTTCTGTTCTTTGGTCAGCTGATGATAAGGTTTATGGATAGGGAAGTCTTTTGCTTTTTTGATGAAATCTTTTTTCCATTCGCTCATGCTTTCTCCTTTCCAGGAAGCAACGGCATCTTCAAAAATCGACAAGGCTTTATTTGGAATAACCAAGTCTTCATCAATTCCGATCACTTTCCCATAACCTTCACAGGTCGGACAAGCGCCAAAAGGATTATTAAAGCTGAAAAAATGAACGTTCGGTTCAAGAAATTCTATTCCGTCGAGCTCAAATTTATTGGAAAACTCTTTCACAGTTCCTGTTTCAGTATTCTTTAATGAACAATAACCACGACCTTCATAAAACGCCATCTGAATAGAATCTGCCAGACGCTGAAGGAAGCTTTCATCTTCTTCGTAAGAAAAACGGTCGATGACAAGATTGATTTCCATGTCTTTTTCAGGAGTGAAACCGAAACTTTCCAGATCCTCAATCCCGGCAACATTACCGTTGATTTCTAATCTCGTGAAACCTGCCAGTTTTAAGACATTTAAAGTATCCGTAAAATTTTCAATATTAAAATCCAAAGGAGCCGTTAATAAAAAAGGAACTTCTTTTTTAGAATTTTTAATATAGTCTACCACATCGGTTACCGAATCTTTTTTTACTTCCTCACCTGAAACCGGAGAATATGTTTTCCCGATTCTTGCGAAAAGAAGTTTCATGTAATCGTAAATTTCAGTGGAAGTTCCGACCGTAGAGCGTGGATTTGAAGAAATTACTTTCTGCTGAATAGCAATAGAAGGAGCAAGGCCTTTAATGTCATCAACTTTCGGTTTTTCTAACTTTCCTAAAAACTGACGTGCATAAGAGCTCAGACTTTCCACATATCTTCTCTGTCCTTCAGCATAAATCGTATCAAAAGCCAAAGAAGATTTTCCACTTCCGGAAACGCCAGTAATAACGATCAGCTTATTTTTAGGGATTAAAACATCAATGTGTTTCAGGTTATTAAGGTGTGCGTTTTTAACGAATACCTGTTTCTTTATATCTATATCTGTTATTGAAGCCATAGTAAATTTAAGACTAACAAAAATACGAATTTTTGACGGAATTCTTTGTTTAAAATCATCTACCACAGCAATCAAAAATTAAACAGAAAAATATTCACCACTTGCTTTATTAGAAAATTTCATGTAAAATTGCAGTTCAAATATGTGATAAAAATGAGAAAGCTTTTCAACCATTTTATTGCACATTTAATGAGAAAAAGATAATAAAATAGTTCCCAAACTGATCAAGATGCATTTTCCGGTGCATCTTTTTTTTATGATATGTATCATTTTTTGATTTTGGTAAAGTCTCCTAATTTTGGAAACTTCAAATAAAACTAAAGTAAATATGAATAAGAAACTCGGAACTGTAATTTTCCTTGCTGCACTTTGCTCGGCAAATGCACAGGTAAAAACTACGGATATTGACTCTGTAGAGATTCAGGGAAAATTTATCGCTACGACTTATAAAAATGCCAATCAGAATATTTCTGTGATTACGAGAGAAGATATTCTGAATTCTCCGGCTGCAAGTATTGATGAGATCTTACAGCAAATTCCGGGAATGGACATCAGAAGGAGAGGAGCAAACGGAGTGCAGAGTGATGTAGGTTTCAGAGGAAGTTCTTTTGAACAGGTTTTGATCCTGATTAACGGGGTGAGAATGAATGATTCGCAAACAGGTCACAATTCTTTAAACGTTCCTATTGATCTGGATAACGTTGAAAGAATAGAGGTTATAAAAGGTCCTGCAGCAAGAAGATTCGGGCAGAATGCGTATGCAGGAGCAATTAATATTATCACCAAAACCCAGATCGGAAAGAATGTGAAAATCAGTGCAAATGCAGGAGATTATGAAACATACGGTTTCGGACTGAGCGCAAATATCGGAAGCGAAAAGTTTTCGCAATTGCTGCAGGCAAATTCCAATTCATCACAGGGTTACAGACATAATACCGATTTTGAGATCAGAAATGTATATTACCAGAATCAGTTAAAAATAAAAAATGGAGATATCAGATTGCAGGCAGGTTTTTCTGAGAAAAAATTCGGGGCAAACGGATTTTATTCTTCACCATTAGCAACTGAACAATATGAAGAGTTACAGTCTTCGATCATAAGTCTTGCTCATCAGCAGACATTTGGAAAATTTAAACTTAATTCGAATGTGTACTGGAGAAGAGGGCAGGATATGTATCTGTTTAACAGAGAAAAACCCGAGATCTACAGAAATATGCATATTGGAAACAATGTGGGTGGAGAGGTAAATTCCAGCTATACATCAAGTTTAGGAACTACAGGTTTAGGAGTAGAATTGAGAAAAGAATTTTTGGCTAGTAATAACTTAGGCGACAGAGAGCGTTTTGTTACTCAGTTTTTCTTTGAGCATCATTTTTCATTCTTTGATAAGAAATTAAACATCAGTCCGGGAGCTTCCTGGGCAAATTATTCTACCAACGGAAATTTCTTTTATCCGGGATTAGATATCGGTTACACATTTTTCCAGAATAATAAAGTGTACGGAAATATCTCCAGAGTTCACAGGGTTCCAACATTTACAGACTTATATTATGTAAGCAAAACAGAACAGGGAAATCCTGATCTTTTACCTGAAAACGCAGTCTACGCAGAAATTGGATATCAATATCAGAACAAAAATATCTTAGCAAAGTTCAGCGGTTTCTACAGAAACTCAAATAATTCGATCGACTGGACCAAAATGTCTTTACAAGATCCGGTTTGGTATTCCAGAAATATCGGAGACACTGAAATTAAAGGTATTGAAACAGAAATCAGCCATCAGATTTTTGACTGGATGAAATATACAGTAGGTTACACGTATCTTGATAATAAACTTAAAGACATCAACGAACTCAACTCGCGTTATGCTCTTGATAATCTGAAGCACCAATTTGTAGCTAAACTTCAGACTAAATTTCTGAAGTATTTCACGAACGAACTGGTTTACAGATATAACGACAGAATGAATTTGGGAAGCTATAATTTGCTGGATGAAAAATTAAGCTTTAACAAAAAAGACTTTTCGGTTTATGTTTTAATCAATAATGTGACGGACTCTGACTATTCGGAAACATTTGGAGTACCAATGCCACAAAGGTGGTTCCACATTGGTTTTTCTTACAACATTAATATTAAGTAAACTTAATATTACCCAATCTTTAAATAATATACATTTGCAAAAATTTTTTGGATGAAACTTTTTTTAAGTCTTAGTTTACTTTTAAGCGTAAGTATTTTCAAAGCGCAGGAACATATTTCCTCATTCAATGCACTGACCATTACTTACAAGTTTCATCCAAAATTTTTCCTGTATGCGGAAGGTCAGTCAAGGGGAATCGAAGAATATACTTACCCCGATTATTATGAAATAAAAGGAGGTTTAGGCTATAATCTCACCAAAAATCATAAGCCATTTATCGGTTTAGGGCGTTATGCAACTTATAAAGATCATGCAATCAATAAAGAAGAATTCCGTGTATGGCTACAGGATGTAATTGATTTCAAAAAAGGAATTGTAAAGTTCGAAAACAGATTCCGTGCTGAAAAGTCTTGGTTTTACGAACCTCAAACTGATAAAAGCTCTGAGAGAATGCGTTACCGTTACCGTTTGAATGTTTCAGTTCCTTTAAATGCCAAAAAAATTGCGCCCGGTACTTTATTTGCAAATGTTTATGACGAAATTTTTGTTGTTACTCCAATGAAACCTGCATTTGCGAGAAACAGAGTTTATGGTGGTTTCGGATACCAAATTGATGAAAATTTCGGAATTTTGGGAGGTTATCTTTGGCAGAGAGAATTTGAAGCAAAAGGCAACAAAAATGTTCACTTCGTATATCTTGCTTTAAATATCAATATTGACGACACCGACAATAATAATAAAACCTATCATTTCCCGGGTGCCGATTAATTCCTAATATTTTTCCGATAAATATCGATACGCTTTCAGATACTTATTGAAACGGTGAATATCCTTTTGCGTTAATTCCCGATTTACCCTTCTCAGATCCATATTATCACGAAGATCATTAAGTTTTACAGCTACGGCAAGAGGTGATCTTTCTGTTCTTTTAACAAAATCATCATAATTTTCTTCAGGATCAAATTTTGTAAGGCAGCTTACTGCAAAAAGAATATATTCAGGAAAACCTTCGGATCGTAAGTATTCAAAACTAAACTCTTCAGGATGATCTTCCACAACATCATGTAAAACTCCGACAATTTTTTCGTCCAGCGTTTTACCATATTCCATTACACGCATGACGTGAGCAATATAAGGCGCATGATATTTATCTTTTTGCCCTTTGTGTGCTTTATCTGCTATTTTGATGGCTTTATTTAGCAATTCTTCTTTTGTCATTCTTTGAAAAATAGAATACAAAAATATAAAACGTCTGAGATAAACTCAATGATTTTGAATTAAATTTATCAACAATTTTACTTTAACGATCGTTATTTCGCTGCAAGTTTAGGACGTTTTGCAACATTTAACAAGTTAGGTGTTTTGTATAAGGCTGTATCTATTTTTGGTGCTTTTAAGCTTAAGTAAAGTTCAGGATTTTTTGGCTTTGCAACAGGCATTCTGTATAATTTGGCAATAGTACTGTCTATTTTACTATCCGTTGGCGTTGGTAATATAACAGCTGATTTTTCTATTTTGGGAAATTTTATAGAATCTGCATTCAGTGGTTTTCTAAGGGATGTCTGAGCTGAAAGCGCCACCGAAAAAAAGAAAAGCGTACCGCTGTACAACTTCATACTGTTTGTTATCTCTAAAACACGATATAATTTCATAATATGTAAGCTTTAAATTTATAATAATTAGGTTAAAAATAAATTTCTATCTGTTGAAAATGTATACTTTTACATAAAATATAACAACATGAATGAGGAAAATATTACACGCGGAAGAGAAATTTCTCAAAAATATCTTGAATTTTTAGATCAACATATTGAAAATGTGGTTTCCGGAGAAGTTCTTAGTTTTTTTGAACTTAATGAAATTGCTTCTGAACTTGCTGTTTCTCATCAACATCTAACATTTACCATACAAAAAGAATTAGGAAATCATCCTTGCCATTTTTACGACTCTAAAATTATTGAAAAAGCCAAGAAAATGCTTTTAGAAAATGAAATATCAATTGCTGAAGTTGCGAGAAGATTCACTTACGACCCTTCAAATTTCTCTAAGTTTTTTAAAAATTGGACTGGTGAAACACCGGGAAACTTCAGAAAAAACAATATAAAATGATTATTAAATAATTTTTTATTCATGTGATATTATTTAGATTAATAGAAATTGTTTCAAATCTTCGTATTGAATTTTATAAAAAAATCATTACTTTTGGAATTAACATTAAAAAAAATTAAACTATGAAATGGTATTTAAAAGTACTAAAACAGTAGGCAGACTTTAACGGCAGAGCAAGGAGAACAGAATATTGGATGTATTTATTGTTCAACATAATTTTCTTAATTGCAGCAGCTTTTCTTGACAATATTTTGGGATTAAAATTTAACTCTCAAGTGCCTTATGGATTTATCTATCTGATTTATTCATTAGCTGTTTTTCTTCCTGGTCTAGCCGTTGCAGTAAGGAGATTGCACGATGTAGGTAAAAGTGGATGGTTTATTTTAATTTCATTAATTCCTATTATTGGAGGTATTTGGCTAATTATCTTAATGGCAACAGAGGGAACTCCTGGAACCAATGAATATGGTGTAAATCCTAAAGAAAATTTCAACGAAATCAATGAAATAGGACAAAAAGATATTTAACAAAAAATCCCAGAAATAGATTCTGGGATTTTTAATATACAAAAGGAAGTTATTAATAGCTTCCTTTGTCAATATAATGAGCCGCCACTTTCTCTGTCAACGCCACTACATTCGGATGATTGGTATATTTTGTAAATCGTCTCAATCCTGAAAGCATCATTCTCTGTTCGTCACCTTCAGCAAAAGAGACAATTCCTTCTTTTGCCGCTACGATGATTTTCTCAACAGCTTTATAAAGATTTAATTGCGCGATTGCAGCTTCCACAGAATCTGCAGAGAAGTGTTTTTCTGCTCTCAATACGGCAGATTCTGCCATATAGATTTGGTTCAGAATTTCAGAAGCATTCAACAATAGATGTTGCTGTTTCTCAATATCCATCATATATTTTTGAAGAGCAGCTCCTGAAACCATTAAGAATACTTTCTTAAGATTGGCAATAATCGCTTTTTCTTCGCTCATGAATGCAGAATAATCAGGAACATCAAATGACGGAATTCCCATCAGTTCTTTGCTGATCGCCATTGCCGGAGATAATAGGTCTAATTCTCCCTTCATCGCTCTCTTGATCAACATTCCAACTGCTAATAATCTGTTGATTTCGTTAGTTCCTTCATAAATTCTTGAAATCCTTGAATCTCTCCAAGCCGCTTCCATTGGCGTATCCTCAGAGAATCCCATTCCTCCGTATACCTGAATTCCTTCATCAGCTGTATGTTGAGCCAAATCTGAAACGAAAACTTTAAGAATTGAACATTCTACTGCGAATTCTTCAACACCTTTTAATTCTGCTGCCTGATGATCAAGTCCTCCTGCAACCAGTTCTTCGATTTTGTCTTCAATATTTTTTGCAGCCCTGTAAGAACCAGCCTCACTTACGAAAACTCCGGTCGCCATTTCAGCAATTTTCTTTCTGATCGCTCCGAAAGTCGAGATAGAAACCCCAAACTGTTTTCTCTCGTTTGAATATTGAATAGAATGGTTTAAAATTCTTCTCTGAGCATCCAGACAAGCCGCTGCCAATTTGATACGACCAACGTTCAATGCATTTAAAGCGATTTTAAATCCGTTATTTCTTTCTCCTAAAAGGTTTTCAACAGGGATTTTCATATCGTTGAAGAAAACCTGGCGGGTAGAAGAAGCACGAATACCCAATTTGTGTTCTTCCTCACCAAAAGTCAAACTTCCAGGATTTTCCAGTTCCGAACGGTTGATTACAAAACCAGTAATGTTTTTATCATCATCAATTTTTGCAAATAAAGTGAATGTATCTGCAAATCCAGCATTGGAAATCCACATTTTCTGTCCGTTGATAATGTAATGTTTTCCGTCTTCGGAAAGTTTTGCTCTTGTTTTTCCAGAGTTCGCATCAGAACCTGCATCCGGTTCAGTCAAGCAATAGGCTCCGAATTTTGTTCCTGTTGCCAGGTCCGGAAGATATTTTTGTTTTTGAGCTTCTGTTCCGTAAAGAACGATCGGCAAAGTACCGATTCCTGTATGCGCCCCGTAAGCTGTTGCCAATGATCCTGTAACACCGGAAATATAGTCGCAAGCTAACATCGTTGTCACGAATCCCATTCCAAGACCTCCGTAATTTTCAGGAACGGCAATGCCTAAAAGCCCCATTTCTCCAAGTTTGCGCATTGTTTCTTCCGTAAATGCATAATCTTTTTTCTCGAAACGCTCTTTTTGAGGTACCACCTCTCTGTCTATAAATTCTTTCGCAGAATCGCGAAGCATTTTTTGCTCTTCAGAAAGTTCTTCCAAAGAGAAGATGTCATTAGCCTGAATTTCTTTTATTAAAAACTCACCTCCTTTCAGTGTTTTATTAAGTGTAGTCATTATATTTTGTATTTTTTTTGTTATAGTAATTCAAAAATTGAAGCCGCTCCCTGTCCTGTCCCAACGCACATAGAAACCATTCCGTATTTATTTCCGCGTTTTCTCATTTCGTCAAGAAGCTGAACGGTTAATTTTGTTCCGGTACATCCAAGCGGGTGCCCCAAAGCGATTGCACCTCCGTTTACATTTAGAATATCCGGGTTTAAACCTAATTCTTTTTTAATAGCAACCGATTGAGAGGCAAAGGCTTCATTTAATTCTATTAGCTCAATATCTTTTAGTTCTAAACCAGCCTGTTTCAATGCTTTTGGAATCGCATAAATCGGTCCCATCCCCATGATTCTTGGCTCCAATCCAGCAGCAGCATAAGCAACTAATCTTGCTTCAGGCTGCAGTCCCAATTCCTTCACCATCTCTTCGCTCATTACCATGACGAAAGCTGCGCCATCACTCATTTGCGATGAATTTCCGGCAGTAACACTTCCTCCATTCGCGAAAACTGGTCTTAATTTAGCCAGACCTTCCAAAGAAGTATCTGCTCTTGGGCCTTCATCAACAGAGAAATCAAACTTTTTCGTCTGCATTTTCTGATTTTCATCCAGAAAGTTATATTCAACAGGAATCGGAACGATCTGATTTGCAAATCTGCCTTCCTGATTTGCTTTTAAAGCTTTCATGTGAGATTCAAAAGCAAACTGATCCTGTTCTTCTCTTGTAATTTTATATTGTTTTGCCACTTCTTCTGCAGTATAACCCATTCCCCAATAGTAATCAGGGTTTGTTTTGGCAATATCCGTTTCAGGAACTGGTTTGTAACCACCCATCGGAATGTAAGACATGGATTCCGTACCTCCTGCAATAATACAGTCCGCCATTCCTGCCTGAATTTTTGCAGAAGCGATCGCAATCGCCTCACTTCCTGATGCACAGTATCTGTTTACCGTAACTCCGGGAACTTTATCTGTATTTAAACCCATCAGGGAAATCAAACGTGCTACATTTAAGCCTTGTTCGGCTTCCGGCATTGCGTTTCCTACGATAAGGTCATCGATTCTATTTTTATCCAATTGCGGAAGTTCAGCCATTAATTTTTCAATTACGGTTGCCGCCATTACATCGGGTCTTGTAAATCTTAAACTTCCTTTTGGAGCTTTTCCAACGGCAGTTCTGAAACCCTTTACTATATATGCTGTTTTCATTTTTTTTATTAATTAAATTGTTTTGAGAGTTTTGCCTCGTAGAGGTAAACTGTTCATAGCTTTTTTGTTTTGCAATGTTACGTGGAGCTCCGTAGGAGCGACCTGTTAATCTTCAACCCAGTCAAATAAATATTTCGGATCATATTCAATTTCAAATTTTTCCATAAAATCTAAATATTCTTCTCTGAATGTTTTCTTTTTATGATGCTCTTCTTGATTTAAAATATATTTAACAACAGAATCAACACTGCTTTTAGAATAAGAAAATGCTCCATATCCTTCCTGCCAATTAAATTGTCCATTTGTCCATTTTTTATCATTGATAAATTTTGATGAACCTGCTTTAATATCTCTTACTAAATCTGAAATTGAAACTGTTGGACTCATACTTACAAGAATATGAACATGATCCGGCATTGCAAAAACTGCGAATAATTTTTGATTTCTATGAGAAATGATACCTGTAATAAATTTATGTAATTCTTCTCTGTTTTCTTTTGAAATCAGATTTTGTCTTCCTTTGACAGCGAAAACAATTTGAATATAAATTTGTGTGTATGTGTTTGCCATAAAAATTAACAGGTCGCCTCTACGAGGCTCGATGTTTTCTAAAATTATTCTGCTATTAACAGTTCGGTCCAACGGAGCTCGCCATTAATTTCTCAACGGTTTACCATTCTGTAACATGTACTGAATTCTCTCCAATGTTTTTCTCTCCCCACAAAGCTGTAAGAAAGTTTCTCTTTCAAGATTCAATAAATATTGTTCAGTAACAACGGTTGGTTCAGAAAGATTTCCTCCAACCATTACATTGGCTAATTTGTCTGCAATTTTCTTATCATGTTCAGAAATATAGTTTCCGGTTAACATTTGGTCGGTTCCAACATAGAACATTCCCAATGCATCTTTACCTAAAACTTTTACTTTCTGTTCGATAGGTTGAGTATAACCATGTTCTGCTAAACTTCTTGCCAGCATTTTTGCTGTTTTGATCTGCGTTCTTTTGTCAACTGCAACAATATCTTTCCCTTTTTCAAGAATTCCCATATCGTAAGCTTCGTAAGCTGAAGTTGCCACTTTACCCATGGCGATATTCATGAACGCATCACGAAGTCTGTTATTTTTCACATCATCATTATGGAATTCTCTTGACGTTCTTAACGTCAATTCTTTCGTTCCACCACCGCCTGGAATTACACCAACTCCGGTTTCAACCAATCCGATGTAAGTTTCTGCTGCTGCGACAACTCTGTCGGCGTGCATGGTCATTTCGCAACCACCACCAAGCGTCATTCCGTGAGGAGCAACAACAACAGGAATAGAAGAGTAGCGAACTCTCATCATTGATTTTTGGAAATAAGCAATTGCCATATTTAAATCATCCCAATCCTGTTCGATCGCCATCATTAAAATCATCGCTAAATTCGCTCCGACAGAGAAATTTGTTCCTTGATTTCCGATAACTAATCCATCATATTCTTTTTCAGCTAAATCAATGGCTCTGTTTAATCCATCTAAAACTTCACCTCCTAAAGAGTTCATTTTAGAACGGATCTCAAAGTTGATGATTCCGTCGCCTAGATCTTCAATCGCAGCCCCTGAATTGCTCCAAAGCGTTTTATTTTTTCTGATATTATCTAAAATAATGAAAGCATCCTGTCCCGGAATTGTATTGTATTCTCCTGAATTTTTGTCAACATAAATGCTTTGTCCTTCCTCATTAACTTTATAGAAAGTCTCTACATTTTTTACCCAGTCTGAAACCTGATAACCTGCTTCTGTTGCCAATTCAATACCTTTTTGAACTCCAACAGCATCCCAAATTTCAAATGGTCCGTTTTCCCAACCGAAACCGGCTCTCATGGCATCGTCGATTTTGTAAACTTCATCAGAAATCTCCGGAACTTTATGCGAAACATAAGCGAATAATGCTCCCAAAGATTTTCTGTACAATTCTCCGGCCTTATCTTTTCCGCCAATCAATACTTTAAATCTGTCAATTGGTTTGTCAATATTTTTAGTTAATTCTAAAGTTGGGAAAGAAGATTTTCCTTGAAGTTCGTATTCTAACGTATCAAGATTCAGCCCGTGAATTTCAGATTTTCCTTCCGCATTTTTCACTTTTTTGTAGAAACCTTGCTCCGTTTTTGAACCTAACCATTTATTATCAACCATCTTCTGGATGTAATCAGGAAGGGCAAAAACATCATTGAAATCATTCGCTTCGGCACCGCTTTGACGAACTCCGTTTGCCACCATCACCAAAGTATCCAGACCAACAACATCAGCAGTTCTGAATGTGGCAGATTTCGGGCGACCGATAACAGGACCTGTCAATTTATCAACCTCAGAAACCGTTAAACCTAATTTCTGAACATTGTGAAGCAAGTCCATCATTGAAAATACTCCTATCCTGTTGGCAATAAATGCAGGAGTATCTTTTGCCAAAACGGTTGTTTTTCCTAAGAATTTTGCTCCGTAATTCATGTAGAAGTCTATAACTTCCGGAAGCGTATCGTTGGTTGGGATAATCTCTAAAAGAGGAAGGTATCTTACAGGATTAAAGAAGTGTGTTCCTGCAAAATAGTGTTTAAAATCATCACTTCTTCCTTCCGTCAAAAGATGAATAGGAATTCCTGATGTATTGGAAGAAATCAATGTTCCCGGTTTTCTGAACTGTTCGATTTTTTCGTAAACGGATTTTTTGATGTCAAGTCTTTCTACAACCACTTCAATAATCCAGTCTGTATTTTTTATTTTTGGTAAATCATCATCAAAATTTCCAATCTTTATTCTATCCGCAAATTTGGGTGAATAGAGTAGAGCCGGACTTGCCTTTTTAAGTTTTTCAAAGTTTTCAGAAGCGATTCTATTCCTTACCGCTTTATCATCTTTGGTCAAACCTTTTTTCTGTTCTGCTTCAGTCAGTTCAAAAGGAACGATATCCAAGAGCGAAACTTCTACACCAATGTTGGCAAAGTGCGCCGCAATACCACTTCCCATAATTCCTGAACCAAGAACTGTAACGTGTTTGATTCTTCTTTGCATATTTTTATATTTTATTTTCTGTTGTTAAGATCACTTGAAATCCTCATTATCTCTGACATGACCTCCTTAAAAATTTCAAGTTTTTCAGGAGTAATTTTTTCCATGACTTTTTTATTAAAGTTCACTACCACTTCTTTAGACATATTTCTGGAATTCAATCCTTTATCTGTAAGTTTAATAATCACTTCACGTTTGTCAGTCGTGGTTTTTTCTTTATAGATATAGCCATTATCCTCTAAAAGTTTGATGATTCTGGTTAACGATGTTGGTTCGATAGCCATTTTCGGTCCCAAATTGGTACTTCTTGTTCCTTCTTTTGGGTCGATTTTTAGAAGTGTAAGGGCTTGTACAGCAGTAGAATCATATTCCTGAGCCAGATCAGAATACATTTTTTGTACAGAAATCCAGGTTTGCTTAAGTATAAGGTCTATGTTCTCTATTTTTTCTTTATTATTTTGATCCATACTTTTTCTGTGTTGGTCTATTCCAAATTTAGTAAATATTATGCATGCATAGTATTTATTTGAGTTAAAATTTGTTAAATCACTGAAAATAAGGTTATTAAATTATATGACAAGCATAATACTATGCATGCATAGTATGTGAAATATTTAAATAAAGAAGAGTATTAATAAATGGTTTTCACGAAATTAACGATTTCTTCAAAAGATTCGCATTGTTGCTTTGAAGACTCATAGAAAATTAACCAAAAGTTGTTTTGAAATTCAAAATGTAGTGCTGAAAGATCTTTTTGAAAGTTTTTCTGAAGAAGAGAAAACAACATTTCTTTATAAAAATCTGGAGCAATGATTTTCGGAGCCACAAACTGATCGTTCATCTGAAATAAGGAGGCGTTCGTCAATTCTTCGTGTTGCAGCAGAACATCTTCAACAATTCCTGAATATAAATGGCAGTCTTTAACATACCAGATTTTGTCTGCAAACTCCTTCGCTAAACGCCAGTCGTGAGAAGAGAAGAGAATTAATTTATTCTGTTCCTGAGCTAATTTTCGAAGAGTTTTTAAGATGATGATTTTATTTTTTTCATCTAAATGTGTCGTTGGTTCATCAAGAATAATGATAGGAGAGTTCTGCGTTAAAGCTCTTCCAATAAAGGCTTTCTGAAGATTACCGTCTGAAAGGTTCTTCAACAAAGTGTTTCTATACTGAACCAAATCCAGTTCTTCTATAATGTGATAAACTTCTTCCCGGTCTTCTTTTTTAAGCTCAAAATAAAAAGGATAGTAAATGTATTTCCCTAATGAAATTAAATCTTCAACCGTATAATTTTGCGGAATTACTGACTTTGAAAAAACAACAGCAATGCTCTCTGCAATTTCTTTAACGGAAAGATTTTTAATATTTTTATTGTTGATAGAAATTTCGCCACTTAGAAGTGGAATCTGATTTAAAATAGATTTTATTAAAGTTGTTTTTCCTACACCGTTGTTACCAATCACCAAGCATACTTCGCCTAAATTCAAATGTGCATTTGCATTTGAAATTAAGGTCTTACTGTAGCCGATGTTTGCTTGGTTGATTTTTAGATGCATTTTCTTTTTTATTTCTCGCAAATTTTGGAGGTTTCGCCGATTTTTATTCTTTAATAATAAAAAATTATTCTCAATCATCTGCATAATCTGCAAAATCAGCGAGAGAATTTTAAAATTAACAATTGATCATTCACAATTCATAATTAATTTTACGCTTTATTCTGCCTCAAAAGCATCATTAAAATTACAGGAATTCCAAACACTGAGCTTATTACATTCAAGGGAATTTGAGTTTTTTCAGCAATAATTGAAAAGAAAAGCATGATCAGTATCCCCAAAAACATATTCAATATCCATTGTTGCCAAAGTTTTGCGGGATTATAAATCAATCTGCAAAAATGCGGAACAATAATTCCGATAAATAAAATAGGGCCTAAAAATGCCGTAATAGAAGCCGAAAGCAGGGAAGAAGCTGCAATAATAAATATTTTCAACTGGTTTAAATTGACTCCCAAACTTTGTGCGTAAGATGTTCCCAGCGAATTTCCGATCAAGGGTTTTATTGTTTTAAAACAAATAAATAATCCAATGAAAACTAAAATTGACAAAACATAGATTTGATTTCTCGTCACCATATTATTCGCTCCGAAAGACCACAAAATATAGTTTTTCAAACTTTGATTTTCCGCATAAAACTGAAGCAGTGAAACAATCGCTCCTGCAAAAGCAGAGACAAGAAAGCCAAAAATGATCAGATAAGATTTATCCTGAAATTTATTCGACATGGATAACAGAACCAGCATCAACAATAAACTTCCACCGATTGCGGCTAAACTTAAAAAACTGTTCTGCAGAAATTCTGGAATGAGAAAATCATGTGAAAAGAAGATGTAAAAAGCGACCGATAAACTCGCCACAGAAGTAATTCCCAAAATATCGGGTCCGGCCAAAGGATTCTGAAAATATTCCTGCATCAAAAAACCTGATGTAGGAATTGAAATTCCAGCCAAAAGCATGACTAAAACTCTGTTTACACGAATTTCTGCAATTTGGCTATTTGATGATTCTGTAAAAAAATCCTGAATATTTAAACTTAAAAATCCTGTATTCAGATTAATAATCGCTGCTAAAGCAATTGCAATCAGTAAAATTAAACACAGGATTTTAAATTTGGTAGACATTCTACAAGTCTGCAATTTATTTTAAAAGAGAATTGATTTTTTCATTAAGCTGTTCTTCGCTCATCATACCAAGCGTTTCGTCAGTTTTATCACCTTTTCTCATGAAAGTAAACGGAATTGCACCGCCATCCCATTGCTTAAAATTGGAAGCGAAAAAATTCTGATCCAAAAGCTGTCCATCCACAAGAATTGTATGGTTCTGAATACCGTGTTCTTGTGTAAAGCGAGGAACTTCTGTGTTCCAGACTTGTTTCTGGTCTACACTGACAAATGTAATTTTTACAGGTTTATCTTTGAGTTCTTCAATTTTCTTTTTAAAATGAGGTATTTCTCTTACACAAGGTCCACACCATGTTGCAAAGAAGTTTGTTACGTACAGAGTATCATTCTTTTTCTGCAAAAAATCTGTAGTTTGCTGTGTAGATAAAGATTTTAATGAAGCATTGGCGGCAACTGGCTCGGGCACAACAACATCTGCAGAATCTGCCATACTGATGTTTCCCTCTGTTTTTTCGGCTTCTTTTTTACAGCTTACAAGAGCTAAGACTAAAAGAGTGGACAAAATTATCTTTTTCATAAATTATTTTCTTTATTTTTGATTTGCAGTATGGAAGAACACATCTACAAAGGGAAACTGACAAAGTTTCATCGGTTAAAAATAGCTAAAAAAGAGAACCTGACCAAAAATACTTTTTCTCTGGAGTTCGAAATTCCTGAGGATTTGAAAGAGAATTTTAAGTTTGAAGCAGGTCAGTTTGTCAGTGTAAAGTTTCAAGCTTATGGTCATGAAATCATCAATGACTATTCTATGACATCAGCTCCATATGAGAAAAAAATATGTCTCGGAATAAAAGTAAATTCTACCGAAGGTGCAACTTCAGCATTATATAAAAACTATAACATTGGTGACGAACTTTTGGTGAGTGAACCGAACGGAAGATTTACATTAGTTTCAAAACCAAGTGAATTCAGAACGATTGTAGGATTTGCTGCGGGAATAGGGATCACACCGATTTTAAGCCATTTTAAAAATATCCTTCACAACGAACCCCGAACCAGATTGTTTTTATTTTTTGGAAATAAAAGTTCCGGAGATTTAATTTATAGAGATGTTTTGGATAATCTTGCCAGAATGCATGGAGACAGATTACAGATTTTTTATTTTTATTCTCAGGAAAAAACTGCCAATTCCTTCTTTTATGGAAGATTGGATGAGAAAAAATTGAGTTTAATTATTAATCAGATCCTGCACCTTGATGATACCGATGAAGAATCAACAATCTGGGATGCTGTGGATGAAGTTCTAATCTGCGGAAAAGGAGAGATGATAAAAGCACTTGCAAATGCCTGTTATCATCACGGAATTCCTAAGAAAAATATTCATTTTGAATTATTTGAAGAATTTAATGATGATATTTATCCTATAGAAAAAGAGTTTCCGTTGATTACTGATATTCAGGTAGATTTTAAAATGCTTGGAAAAATTTATGAGACTGTTCTTGAAAATAATAAAGATAAAATTCTGCAACAGTTATTGTTAAAAGGCTTTCCTGTTCCGTATTCATGTAAATCGGGAATTTGTGGAAGCTGCGAATGCACCCTGGAAGAAGGCGAAGTAGAATTACTCGAAAATGAATATTTAACTGAAAAAGAGGAAAACCATGGGAAAATTTTAGCATGTATGTCAATTGCTAAAACAAAGAAAATAAAACTTAACTTTGATTTTAATTGAGAATCATTCGAAACATATTCAGGCTTATTTTCGGGTCAGCAGAAATTATTTTTCTTCTGATCTGTTTATCTAATGCATGGGTTTTCGGGCTTACCAACGGGAGAACTTATACCAAAATATCTAAGATTCCTCCTCGTGAAGTTGCTCTGGTTCTGGGAACTTCCCCGAGAATGCGTTCCGGACTTTCCAATCCGTATTTTACCAAAAGAATGGATGCCACTGCTTTACTTTACCACCACGGAAAGATCAAAAAAATCATTGTGAGTGGTGAAAAAAGCAAAGGTTACAACGAACCAGCCGCAATGAAAAACTACCTTATTTACCAGGAAGGTGTTCCGGAAGAAATTATCATTGAAGATCCTGAAGGGTTTAATACCTATAAAAGTATTTTACGTTGTAAAGACGTTTATAACAAGAAAAATGTGATTATTGTTTCGCAGGGTTTTCACAATTTAAGAGCCCTGTTTTTTGCCAGAAACAATAATATGAATGCTTTAGGATTTGATGCGCAAGACGTTACCAAACCGGAGAGTTACTACAGAAACCAATCCCGCGAAATTATCGCAAGAGTGGCTGCTGTAATATATTTTACTTTAGGTATTTCTCCTGATTAGAAAGGATATCCGAATGCGATATTTAACGTGGGTTTTAAAGGTTTGATGTCATCGAATCTCCATTTTTCGCCATCCGGCTTGTTTGGATCATAAATCTTATAGGCTAAATCTACTCTTAAAGTAATGTAAGCAACATTCACCCTAAGCCCAAATCCGCTCCCGATTCCCATTTCTTTAATGAATTTATTAAATTTAAACTGATCGTCAAAACCATTATTCTCAGTATTCCAAACGTTTCCTATATCTGTGAAAAGTGCTCCCTCATACATATCGCTAAACGGAACTCTGTATTCTATATTTGTTGTAAGCTTAACATTTCCCATAAGATAAGTACGCACTCTTTCATCAATTTGAGATCCTCCCGGACCTAATCCTCCAAATGCTACCCAGGCTCTGATATCATTTGCCCCGCCATTGAAATAGGATCTTACAAAAGGCATCGCCGATGAATTTCCGTAAGGAATTCCCAAACCTATAAACTGACGAAATACCAACGATTGATTCCCATTAAATCTAAAATATTTTCTGACGTCAAAATCGAATTTAACAAACTGTGCATAAGGAATGCCAAAAATTGTACGTTCAGGACTTCTTAAAATTCCACTGTTGTCTTCTCTTCTCTGATTGAAAAGACTCGGGATATTGCCGGCCAATTCTACTTTACCATTAAAATAAAATGCATTAGGATAATCTTTTTTACCGATTTCATTATAAATAAAATTATACACCATCGAAGAGATCAGAACATCCTGGGTTTGTCGGTCTTTATTTACAAGGGTCCCGGTAAAGTCTACAAACCTGTCAGCTTTTACTGCATCCAATGTCGCTATGTAATTCTGATCTTCAATGATTTTCTGTGAAATTTCATCTCTGGTGAATTGCCCTGCTTCAAATTGCTGGCCCAATTGTGGATTATATTCAAAATAATCTGCAAATGCTCCAGCTCTTATGTTATCATCCTCAACAAAAAAATCGTAGTAGCTGTCTTTATTTTTGGTCAAACTGAAAAGAGTATTAAACAAAGTCAGTCTATGAGAAACCTGATCGTTTACGTTTGCAAAATAATTTAAACCTGTATTAAAGTTCGTTCTTCCCAAACCGATATTGTTCTGTGATGAAACTCCCAAAACAATTGAAGAGGTAGGAGTGTATCTTTTAGGAATCAACTTATAATAATTGAACGGAAGCAATAACCTAGGGAAACTTAATGATGCCTGTGCAGAAACTTCGGATGCCCAGATTCTTTTATCAAGATTTTTAGGATCTACAACACGACCTATAGTTCCTGCTAAACTTGTAGAAAGGTTTTCTGCTCCGCCAAAAATATTTCTTGTCGTTAAATCTATTGAAGGAGAAATCCCCCAATTTAAAAACTGAGAATAATTTAAGTCTGTTGCTACTTTCAGATCATATTTATCAAGTGGCTTAAGTACATACAACACATCAACGATGCTGTCATTCGGAGCTGTTACACCACCTTGTCTCAAAGAATCTCTTGCCTTCAGAATGCTGAAATTGTTCATAGCAAGAATATTTCTCTTCGTAAGATCAAGTTTTTTCTGGTCGTAAACACCTTTATTATCAACAATGATCGTTCTCCACAAAGCCGAAGTCTTATAATTATCGTTTACCTTATGGAATCTTATCCTTCTTAAACTGTCTTTAACGGTTCTTCTCGGAAAATCCCGGTTTCTGTTGACAATGGCTACATCAATATTGCCAAAAGTTGCTCTTTTGTAAGGTCTGTCAGCAGAATCTTTTCGTATTTCTAAAACAAGCGGTACTTCTTTTCTGCTTTTTAAAGAATCTGCAATGAAGCCCACTTCGTCATTTGCTGCGTTGAATTTATAGTAACCACTTTGACGCATCAGATCACCGATTCTGTTAATTTCTTTCTCCAATACGGTTTGATCTAATACCTGTCCCGATCTTACCAGACTTTGATTAATATTCTGCTGGAATATGCTTTTCACTCCCGGATCTGTAATATTATAGTAATATTCTTTGATGTTTGTAGGAGTATTATGCTTAATAGAATATTGTACGGAAGCCTTTTTGCTGGCCGAATCAAGTTTATGGGCATATTTTACTTCAGCATCCCAAAAACCACGGTAGGTCATTCTTTTTTCAATAGATTCAGCACTTTTTTCAGTTCTTGTCTGATCTAAAATCACAGGCGGAGTTCCCCAGTTGTGATATAATCTATCCATGAAAAGACTTTTCCCAACACTGCTTTGCATATTATATTTGATGAAAAGAGAATCCCGAAGTTTCTGGTTTCTCATTTCACTCGGATACGTCATATATTCATTAAGGATCGTATCATACTTAGGATTGGCTGCATTATAGAAAAGAAGACTTAATGGCATAAAAAGCAATTGCTTTTTATTAGGTTTCTGCTGTACGTAATCTTTCAGCTCTTCGTCAAAAAACTCTTTTTTATCTTCAAATTCGAAGTTGTTTTGGGTAAGCAGATATTCACCATCCGGAACTTTCTTCGTAGTACTGCAGGCATAAAGTAAGCCTACAAATGTTGCAAAAGAAATAATTTTATAATACTTTTGAGGAGAATTCTTATAATGCTTACAGCTCATACAATTAAAATTTTACAATCTTTAGATAAAAAGAAGTTCAGACAAAAATACAATTTGTTTTTGGTTGAAGGGAATAAAACTATTCTCGAACTTCCTAATTCTAACTTTAAAATTAAAGAAATATTTTCTACAGAACCTAACAATTTTCTGTCCAAAGATGTACAGTTTACGCACATCTCTGAAAATGAACTTAAAAAAATAAGTTTTCTGAGAAATCCTAAAGATTCTGTAGCTGTTTGTGAACTTTTGGAAGAGCCTGACTTTGAGGATAAAGACTTTCAGTTGGTTTTGGATGGCATTCAGGATCCTGGAAATTTGGGGACAATAATCCGTTTGGCAGATTGGTTCGGCATTGAACAGATTATTTGTAGTGAAGACACCGTAGATTTTTATAATCCTAAAGTAATTCAGGCAACGATGGGCTCTTTTACAAGAGTAAATATGGTATACTGTAATTTGGTTGAATATCTTTCAAAAACTGAAAATATTAATGTAGGAACTGATATGGAAGGGGAGAACATTTATCATTTCAAAAAACCAAATAAAATTAATTTAATCTTAGGAAATGAAGGAAACGGAATGCGTGATGAGACAGAAAAATTTCTTCAGAAAAAAATAAGCATTCCAAGATTCGGAAAATCGCAGTCTACAGAAAGTTTAAATGTTTCTATGGCTGCAGGGATAATTTTAGGACAACTCTTCAGAGTATGAGAGCTGTAGTATTTTTGAGGGCTTTAGAGTGGGAGGAGAGTATAAAACACTAAACACTCCAACTCTAAAACGCTCAAACAAATTTATATAAGTTGCTCCATACTCGAGAGACTCTTTGTTTTTTGATAATTTTCCAGTTTTTTGCGAACATATTTCAGAGCAATTGGTGCTACATAAATCAATGCTGCTCCCAGAAGTTTCTTTTTCCAGTTAGAACTCTTCATATTCTTCTTTGCATAGTTGGCAACTAAGGCGGTTACTCCTAATTTAACGAGCCCATCAACAGCATTTCCGCTGAAAGCAGAATTTGCCAAACCTACTGCCGCATTTTTGCTCAAAAGCATATCTTTTACCTCAGAGGTAAGCTGTTTTGCAATAACATCTTTTCTGATAACGGTTTTTTCTTCTCCGTCCTCATCAATTTTTTCCTGCAGATACTGATCAGTAAGACCATTTGTAAATGCACTCAGGCTTTCTTTGGTGTTCTTAAACGTAAGCAGAGCTTCCAAATCTTTAATTTCACCTTTTAAAAGTCTTTTTTTTCTTTTAAGTTCTTCCAGACTCTCGTAATTTCTGCCCATAGTTTAGTGATTTAAAAATTCGATTACTTTATTTGCGACCATATGCACAATTCTTTTCTTAAAGGTAACAACTAAAAACATGATAACAAAATAAAATGCTGCTACAATCAGAAATCCGTAAGAAGTATTATTAAGTGCTTTACCCAGCAGAAACGCCAATCCGAAATTAAAAAGAATGATAAAAAAGCCAAAAGCAACCAGCAATATTACAAGATAGGCAATGACACCCGCCGAAATTGAAGATTTCTCTGTGGCTTCAATTTTTAGCAAATCTATTCTTTTAGATGCATATTCTTTAATAGTTTCAATCATCCCTAATTTTTTTAAAAGTTACAAAAAAAGGAACTCTTTTACCTAAAGTTCCTTTTTTATATTTAATTAAAATTAAATATTAGTTTTTAAGATCATTCAATCCTGATTCTACGTCCTTTACCATATCGGTAGTTTTAGAAACAATTTGATCTTTGTATTTGTCATATCCGTCTTTCACGGTATGCGCTACATTATTGGCAGTTTCTTTAAAAGTAGAAGAAATGCTGTCATACTGATCTTTTACTTTTTCAGATACTTCACCATATTTATTTTTAGCCTGATCTTTCAGATCATTAGCTTTAGTTCTGATTTTTTTTCTTGTTTCTTTACCTTCCTCAGGTGCATAAAGCATTCCTAAAATTACACCTGCTGCAGCACCTGCTAAAAGTCCTGCCAGAATACCTGCTGTATTATTTCCTTTTCTAGACATTTTTTGTTTTTTTAATAGTTAATAAATACTAGTTTTCGTTTTAAAAGGTTACAATTAATATACCAATCGAGATCAGTATCTAATAAAAATTGTTAATTTTTGTAAGATGCTGCAAAATACTTTCAATGGTTTGACTTTTTGTCAGATTTGTATTATCAATTACAATAGCATCTTCAGCCTGTCGTAAAGGCGAGATTTCTCTTTCACTGTCGACACGGTCTCTCTCAATAAGATTTTCTCTGACCTGATTTTCATCTGCTTCGAATCCCATTGATAAAAGTTCGTTGTATCTGCGTTTTGTTCGCTCTTCAATACTTGCGGTAAGGAAAAATTTAAAATCAGCATCGGGTAAAACGACTGTTCCTATGTCTCTGCCATCCATAATTACACCGCCATTTCTTGCAATTGATCTTTGCGCTTCCAATAAAAAATCTCTTACTTCTTTTTGCTTAGCTATTAAACTGACATTGTCAGAAACTTCGGCAGCACGTATTTCTTTAGAAACATTAATTTTATTTAAATATAAAATAAGTTCGTCTTCTTCTTTTTTAAATTCAAGCTCGATAAGATGAAATGATTTGAAAAGTTCTTCGAGATTGATTTTTCCGTTCTCATCTACACAGTTCTGCAAAGCAAACCATGTAATGCCACGATATAATGCCCCGGTATCTAAATGTACAATACCAAGCTTTTCGGCAATAATTTTTGAAATTGAACTTTTTCCTGTGGAAGAGTAGCCGTCAATAGCAATTACTGGTTTTTTCATAAGACAAATTTCAAGAAATTTTCTGAAAAAATCAAGAAGGTTTCAAGCATAACCTGAATAATTGCAAATTTTAAAGAAATTTATTCTCCCCGATGACCGCTCAAATCGACAGAAATCCCAATTTGATTTACATTAGAAGAGTTGTGATATCTCACATGGGCATAATCTAAACGGAATTTTGAAATCTTAATCCCAAATCCCCCTGAAAGTCCTGTAAAACTTCGCTGATCCTGAACGGCAAGTTCATTTCCACGTCTTACATTATACCCAAGACGAATATTGAAGCCTTTTTCCGGGAATAATTCTGCTCCTATAGAAAAATGATCGGCAAGTTTTCTTCCAAAGCCAACTTCCTGCCCGTTTACATTGTACTCTTCAGAAATATCAAACTGCTGAAGATCGTGTGCTGTAATGGTTACAGCAAGAGGAAAATTTTTTAATATCTTAGTGTAGCCTAAATCTATTCTGAAAGGAAGGTTTTCTCTTTCACCATTAAAAGATTTAAACTGATAGCCGAAGTTTCTGAAAACGACAGAGGCAACTTCTTTGCTTTGTTTATTATGATACGTAATACCTGCGGTTCCTGATAAAGCAGAAGAGGTATACGTGTCGATTTTTGAAGTAATAAAATTTAATCCACCACCAATCGTCCAGTCTTCTTCAAACTGATAAGCATAGCCAGCTCCTACAGCAACATCTGAAGCAGAAAACTCTCCCATCTCAAAACCACTTTCGTCGGTTCTCGGAATATTTCCATAGCCTAAATATCTTGCATTCACCGTTACCATATGCCCATTATCAAAATCTTTTGCAAAAGCGATGGTTCCGAATTTAGAATCGGCAAGGTATGTTGCAGCATTTACGGAAAGCTGTTTGTCGGAATCTTTATTCAGCAAAGCCGGATTGGCAATCGCAAAAGAAACGTCATAATCTCTTATGGTAATCGCATTACCACCTAAAGCAGCCTGTCTTGCAGAGACAGGAATATTTAAAAAAGAATAAACGTTTGTTCCAGTTTGTGCAAATGAAACAATTCCCGAAAGAAATAGTGAAAAAATTAGAACTTTCTTCAAATCATTATTTAATTAATGCAAAAATAATTCTTTTTGCTACTTATCAAAATATTTAGGCGATTATTTTATGTATAATATTTTTCTTTTTTCAATATTTATAATGATTATATTTGCAAAGTTAATTTCCGGGGAGATTAATACTTGAAAACGATTATTAAAATTAAAGATGAAATATAAAAGAATCCTTCTGAAACTGAGCGGCGAGGCATTAATGGGGAACAGACAATACGGTATTGATAACGACAGACTGATGGAATACGCTCAGGAGATCAAAAAAGTGGTTGACAGAGGCTGTGAAATCGCAATCGTGATCGGAGGAGGAAATATTTTCCGTGGAGTAGCAGGAGCTGCAAAAGGAATGGACAGAGTACAGGGTGACTATATGGGAATGCTTGCAACCGTAATCAACGGAATGGCTTTACAGGGTGCCTTGGAAGATGCAGGAATCAAAACAAGATTACAATCTGCCATCGAAATGGATAAAGTTGCTGAACCTTTCATTAAAAGAAGAGCCGTAAGACACCTTGAAAAAGGCAGAGTAGTGATTTTTGGAGCAGGAACAGGTAACCCATATTTCACAACAGATACTGCAGCAACCTTAAGAGCGATCGAAATCGGTGCTGATGTTATTCTTAAAGGAACCAGAGTAGACGGAATCTACGACAGCGATCCTGAGAAAAACGAAAATGCAGTAAAATATAATTCTTTAACTTTCGAAGAAGTTTTTGAAAAAGATCTTAAAGTAATGGATATGACAGCCTTCACTTTAAGCCACGAAAATAAACTTCCAATCATCGTTTTTGATATGAACAAAGACGGAAACCTTCTTAAAATCGTTGACGGAGAAAATATTGGAACATTAGTTGATCTTTAGGAAAGAGCCAAGTGAAAAGGTAAAAGTAAAAAGTTTAAATTACTTATTACCAATTACTTATCACTCATTAAAATGTGTAATTTATCAAATTTTTATATAGTAATGGAAGAATTAGATCTTATCGTAGAGTCTGTAAAACAGGACATGGATGCAGCTGTAAAGCACTTGGATCACGCGTTTCAAAGAATCAGAGCAGGACGTGCTTCTACAACAATGGTTCAGGACGTAATGGTTGAATATTACGGAGCTCCTACACCACTTAATCAGGTTGCAAACGTTTCTGTACCGGATGCGATGACCATTTCTATTCAGCCTTGGGACAGAACTGCAATTAATGCGATTGAAAAAGCAATCATCAATTCAAATTTAGGATTTGCACCTTCTAACAACGGAGAAAATATTATTCTTAACGTTCCACCTTTAACAGAGGAAAGAAGAAAAGAATTGGCGAAACAGGCTAAGTCTGAAACAGAAGACACCAAAATTGTAGTAAGAAATGCAAGACAAAACGGTTTGAAAGAACTTAAAAAATTAGATGGAGTTTCTGAAGATTTAATAAAAAATATTGAAGCTGACATTCAGGTTTTAACAGATAAGTATGTGAAAACTTGTGACGATCACCTGAAGACAAAAGAAGCTGAAATTATGAAAGTATAATTTTCAGTTTTAAATCATAAAAAAGAGGTTTTAATTTGAAGCCTCTTTTTTGTTTTTATAGAATACAGTTTATTTTTCCTTTCTGATCTTTATTTTTCAGAAGAACTTCGAAAGTTTTTTGTAATGCTGAATACGAACAGTTTTCACTAGGTACATTCTGAATATTCTCAGGATTCGGATTGTTTTTAGCGCTTGATTTAATGGTAAATTTCTTTTCTAAACATTCAATTGCCTTATCATTTACAATATAAATTCTTTGTTGTTCTATTTCGTCTTTGGTTTCTGGTTTTTCAGTTGTTCCGCCATCAAAACTCCAAAGCGTATCATCTTTAAAGATAAAGTAAAGCTTTCCGTTTTTTAAGTAATAATTTTCTACTGAAGAAAAATGACTGTCTGCGTGAAAATGTTTGATACTTTTCAGTTCACCGTTTTGTGTGTAATAAACCACATTTCCGGAAACTTCCTCACATTCATAATCAAAACTTGTAGAATCGAGCTTTTTGGCGATTAACTGGTTATTCAATACCGCATATTCTGCTTTAATTTCATCAACTGTTTGTGGAGAATCGTTATCCTCTTCTGAAGAATTTTTATTTGAAACCGTTTGTAAGCTATCGGTTGAAATTTTTCCGTCTGCAGATTCATTCTTTTTATTTTCACACGAAAATAAAATAATTACAACGGGTAATAAAACAAGTTTTTTCATTAATAAATATTTTGTTTTTTGAAAGCAGCAAAAAATATGCAAATCGTTTTTCTTTTTTACTGACCAACCGGACGATTACCTACATAAGCCGGAATAACGACAGCAGCTCCTATCACTCCGACAACTAATCCTAAAGTTTTGCCTGTACTTGGTTTCAGAATTCTCTTGATTTGAGATTTTTCTATCGAAATTTCTTTTCCTTCCTGACTTCCGGTAACAGACATATTGTTCTGACTTAGATATTTGAAGCCTCTGATTTTATTTCCATCCTGATTTTCTACGATGTAATTTTTATCTGTTTTCAAAACAGAGTAATCAAAATTATTTTTGAGGCTAACTTTTGTTGAAACACAGGAAGTAAATAATATTCCTAAAAGGAATAAGGCTATTGTCTTTTTCATTTAATTATAATAATCTGTGCGAAAATAATGAATCCTAAAAAAGAAAAACAATATTGTAATATGAATTAAATCTCAATTTTTAACATTACCTATCAAAAAATCCGAAATTTCTTCCGGATTTAAATTTATTGATAACGTTTATGTTCTTTCTGTTTGACAAAAATTTTCGTAATTGGTTTAAAGAATGCCTTGTATTTTTCAGAATCGAATAATTGTGAATCTGTTAAGGCTTTATAAGTCATCCACACGCCAAAAGGGAAAAGAATGATATTGGGAAGCCATGCTGCAAGATAAGGGTCCATTTTTCCGGACCAGGCAACGTTTTCAAAGCCAACATTAATCACATAGAAAATAATGAAAATGACGATGGCAATGATCACGGGAACACCCATTCCTCCTTTTCTGATAATTGATCCTAAACTTGCTCCAATCATAAAGAAAATGATACAGGTAAAAGAATAAGTAACAATTCTCTGTTGGTAAAGGACCACTTTACTGAAATATTTTATACTCGGATCAAGCTCTTTGTTTTTTGAATCTAAGTTCGCTTTCAGATCGTTCAGTCTGGAATAAGCATTGGTGAGAATCTGAAGCTTTTTGTCACCTTTTATAGAATCTAATTTGTATTGGGATTTTACCGGAGCTTTCGTTTTATTTTTATCCATATAAGTAACAACAGCATTGGTCTGACTAATGATATCGTTACTTACATTATCTATAGTTTTAGTATTTTCTTTTTTTGCCTTATCAATTGTTTTAAAAAGCTGTGTAAAGGTTTCAAAACGATAATCATCAGTAATCTGTTCTTTTTCGATTGCTTTATCAATGAGTTCGCTGATGTCGAAATGGGTAATCAGCGTATCGAATTTTGTTGTCTGGTCGGGTTGTTTTGCCCGTACATTATCCGATTTTCCGGCATGACTGTCTTCTACAACATATCCATTATATAAAATCAGCTGCATGAATTTCGGATTTTTTGCATTGGCAAATTTTCCTTTTTCGGCAACAATCGTTTGCTGATTTTCAAAATTTCCTGCTTTTTTATGAATAAAAATGCCTTCAAGATCTCTGCCTTCTTCACCTTTAATTTTATCAAATTTCACCATGAAACCGGGAATTTGGTCGATGAATTGACCAGGAGTAAAGTTCAACGCGGGTTTGGTTTGAGCAATATTAAAAAGCATATTTTTTGCCTTTCTCTGAAAATCAGGAATGATATTATTTGAAAAGAAGTAGAGTAGTATTGCCAGAACTGTAGTAACGCCCAAAAGCGGCATCATCACACGTGTTAAAGAAATTCCGGCAGCTTTCATCGCGGCAAGTTCATACCGTTCTCCCAATTCACCGAAAGACATGATACTTGCCAAAAGAATCGTTAAAGGCAAAACCATACTGATAACACTCACCCCAAGATAAAAAAGGAGCTTCATGATCTGTAAAGTCGTTAAACCTTTCCCCATAAACTGACCCAGCTGAATCCAGATAATGTTTACAATAAATATAAAAAACAGAACACTGAATATAAATAAAAACGGACCAAAAAAGGTCTTGATGATATATCGGTCTAATATTTTAAACATTCGCCAAAATTAATGAAAAAGCCACAAAGTTTTCTTTGTGACTTTTAAATTTTAATATTTATTTAGAATTATAATTCTGTAACCAGATAATTCTTGTATTTATTCTTATCGTAGACAAACATATTCGGGTCCAACTGCTGATTTTCTTTATATTCTTTAATAGAAATCACAGAAATATCTTTGTTGTTTCCGAACTGCTCAAGTTTAAGCATTTGCTTTTTCGCAGAATCAACATATAGATAAATATATTTTAATCCGTTTGCTTTTACAGGAGTCAATTTTATTAAATCTGCACTTACCCCATCCACAGTTTTCTTGCCGCTGTAGGAAACGTTGTAATCATTTCTATATGAAGTGAGATAATTAATCGGTGAAAACATAGCGCTGTTCGCATTTGGTTTTGCAACGGTTACTTCCATATCTTCTGTATTGATATTATAGATTTTGTTTCCGTCAAAGATCTGCTCGGTTTCCATAATCTTCAACTTATATTTGTCACCTGCAGAATAGTAGATACCGGGTTCATTTTTCGAAACCTTTCCGTTCACTCCGCTTCCGAAAGCAAATTTGAAGTAAGAATTTTTCTTGGAATTGTAGTTTGCCGTAATATCGTCTAAAATTTTCTTTGCTTTAGCATCAATTTTCTGAGCCTGAACCAAAGTCATACTTCCCACTACAAATGCTCCTAAAACTATTTTTGAAACTAATTTTTTCATTTTTATTTTTCTAATTTTCCTATTCTTTAGACTTTCGTTAAACCTGAAAGTTAAATTTCCCCTTGAACATGAAGTCCGCAAAGTTTTTTTCTTTTTCCAGTCTCACAAAGACACTTCGCTTATACAAGGTTAAATTATCTTTTCTCTTCTGACTGTACT
Source organism: Chryseobacterium sp. RLHN22 (assembly GCF_051011795.1). NCBI lineage: Bacteria > Pseudomonadati > Bacteroidota > Flavobacteriia > Flavobacteriales > Weeksellaceae > Chryseobacterium > Chryseobacterium sp. RLHN22. The sequence goes on along the minus strand of NZ_JBPCHW010000008.1, from coordinate 137,802 downwards.
TTACGCTCCTATAAGCGGAGCGGCTCTGTGAAACAATTTTCAAAATTTAAAAAATCTCAGTGCACTTTGTTTCCCTTATATATTTTTTAAATGATACTTTCAGATTTTAATTTCGCAGGTCTTCCAAAAACTGTTCCAAAGAATGCAGATCACTGATGAGAACTTCCCTTGCTTTAGCACCATTAAATCCACCAACGATACCGCTCGCTTCAAGCTGATCCATAATTCTTCCGGCTCTGTTGTAGCCCAATTTCAGCTGTCTCTGAAGCATCGAAGTAGAGCCTTGTTGTGTTGAAACAATAATTCTCGCTGCTTCTTCAAATAATGCATCTTTTTCATTTGGATCAAATGTTCCGACTGTACTTGAAGATTCTTCAGAAACATATTCAGGAAGTAAAAATGCAGAAGCATAACCTTTTTGTTCGCCAATAAATTCAGCCAGTCTTTCAACTTCAGGAGTGTCCACAAAAGCACATTGCAATCTTAAAATCTCATTTCCGTTAAAGTAAAGCATATCTCCTTTACCAATCAGTTGGTCTGCCCCTGTAGAATCTAAAATTGTTCTGGAATCTACACTCGAAATTACTCTGAATGCCGCTCTTGCAGGGAAATTGGCTTTAATCATACCCGTAATTACATTTACAGAAGGTCTTTGTGTAGCAACAATTAAATGAATTCCTACCGCTCTTGCCAACTGCGCCAATCTTGCAATCGGAAGCTCAACTTCTTTTCCTGCGGTCATAATTAAATCGGCAAATTCATCCACAACCAAAACGATGTATGGTAAATAACGGTGGCCATTTTCAGGGTTTAATTTTCTTTCAGCAAATTTTTTGTTGTATTCCTTTAAATTTTTACAGAAAGCATTTTTAAGCAGATCATAACGCTGATCCATCTCAATACAAAGAGAATTCAAAGTGTTGATTACCTTATTTGTATCTGTAATAATCGCTTCATCGGCATCCGGAAGTTTAGCCAGATAATGTCTTTCAATTTTTGAGTATAAAGAAAGTTCAACCTTTTTAGGATCAACCATCACGAATTTCAGTTCGCTTGGATGTTTTTTATAAAGAAGAGAGGTTAGAATGGCATTGATACCGACCGATTTTCCTTGTCCGGTTGCTCCTGCCATCAAAAGGTGAGGCATTTTAGATAAATCCGCCATGAATACTTCATTGGAAATGGTCTTCCCAAAAACAACAGGCAAATCCATATCCGTATTCTGGAATTTCTGAGAAGCAATCACCGATCTCATTGAAACCATCGTCGGATTTTTTCTCGGAACTTCAATACCAATCGTTCCTTTTCCGGGCATCGGTGCAATAATTCTGATTCCTAAAGCAGAAAGATTCAAAGCAATATCATCCTGTAATTTTTTAATAGAAGCTACTCTGATTCCCGCTTCCGGTACAATTTCGTATAAAGTAACCGTTGGTCCGATGGTTGCTTTAATTTCTGCAATCCCAACATTGAAGTTCTTTAAAAGACCAACAATTTTATTTTTATTTTCTTCTAATTCTTCTTTATTAATAGAGATTTCTTCGTTTCCGTAATCTTTCAATAAATCCAAAGTTGGCATCTGGAATTTAGCCAAATCTAAACGATGGTCGTACAAACCGTGCTTATCAACCAATTCCTGAGACTGTTTTTCAACATCATCAATAATATCAATTACAGGAGCAACTTCTACATTAAATTTGATATCTTCAGTTGACGGATCAGAAAAATTAGAGTGAACTTCAAAAGCATCTTCCGGTTTTACGACAGGAATCGTAGGTTTTGTATCAAGATTTAAATTAACAGTCTGCGGGATTACTATTTTTTCATCATCAAATGAAGTCTGATTCGGTGTTACAATGGTTTCAACTTCTGCTTCCTTTTTAGTTTCTCTAAAAGGAGATTCTCTTTTGGGCAGTTCAGGAGTTTTTACATTTTCAGTAACGTCTGTTACGGTTACGTTTGATGGTATTTCGTTAATTTCGTCTTCCAATTCCTGATCTGCGTCAAAATTTTGCTCAGAATTTGGCATCATTGATCTTACTTTCCCGATGGTATTTTCGTTAATGGTATTCAGTTTTGCTTTGATTGAGCTTGGACGAAGATTAAATTCCAAAATAAAATAAAGCGCAATACTCACAATTAATACTACCCAAAGACCGACATTTCCGATGATTGCAGCCAGAGAATCCATAATCTGATACCCGTAAACTCCGCTTAAAACACCTTGCCCATTTGTAATGGCTCCGAATAAAATTGGCAGCCAACAAATAAAGAACAAAGAATGCCCGAAAGTCATCCATGGCTTAAAGATTTTCTTCTTTAAAATCATAGTTCCGAAAACCACAAACAAAAAAGCAATGATGAAGGAAGCAACACCAATACTTTCAAAAATAAAAATATTGCCGAGCCAGTCACCAAGTTTTCCGAATATATTGGATGATTTAATCGTCTTATCAAGCATTGTTCCCGCCTGGCTCTGGTCTGCTTTCCAATTCATCAAATAAGAAATAAAAGACAGGGTAAGCACTCCGGCAAAAACTATAAATGTCAATCCGAAAAAAATACGTGGTTTTGATAAGATTTTGCCTGTTTCAGGCGTCTGTGTTTGGTTTTTCTGTGATTTCTTTTCCATAATGTCAGTCTGCGCAAATTTAATGTTTTTTTTAGATTTTAAATATTTTTTAGAGGAAAAGACGTTTGTTTTTTGATGTGATATTTTGCAAGGGGAATTCTGTCTTGATTTTATGTTTTATTTAATCAAAATAAGCTTATTAAGAATGCTTCAAAATAAGCCAAATCCCTTTTTAAATGATAAAAAACAGCTTTTTTTAACCCCCTTTCGGTTTATCATCCTTATTTTTGCATGTCAAGTAAAAAAATCATGAAGAAGATCCAAGATATTCTTATTTCAACCAGAACAATGGCGGTGCTGTTGCTGGTTTACGCATTCTCCATGGCTTATGCGACGTTCCTCGAAAATGATTACGGAACCCCCGCTGCAAAAGCCTTAATTTATGAAGCAAAATGGTTTGAACTCATCATGCTTCTGCTTATTATCAATTTTATCGGAAATATCGGAAGATATCGACTTTGGAAAAGAGAAAAATGGCCGGTTTTGGTTTTCCACCTTGCCTTCGTTTTTATTTTCGTGGGTGGTGCCATTACAAGATACATCAGTTTTGAAGGGCAGATGAGTATCAGAGAAGGAGAAACTTCAAATGAAATCGTAACTGATAAGCATTTTTTTAAAATCCAAATCGAAGATAAAGGAGATGTTTTAAACTATCAGGATATCCCTTACTTGATGTCGCCGTTACACAAAGATTTTAAGGCAACGTATGATTTCCACGGCAAACCTGTTAAAGTAAAAACTCTGGATTATGTCCAGAGAAAAAAAGACAGTCTGATTGCTGATGCAAATGGCGCAGAATATCTTCATTTGGTATCAACTGCAGAAACCGGAAGACAGAACATTTACATCAAATCCGGAGAAACAAAATCAATCAACGGAACTTTGGTGACTTTCAACAGAGCTATTGACGGAGCTGTAGAATTTAAAAAGGAAAATGGACAAATGTTCATTAAAACACCTGTTGATGCAACCTATATGACAATGGCGACGCAGGCAACAGGAAATACTGCAAAAGATCAGTATCAACCTTTGGTTTTGAGAAGTTTATACAGTATTAATGAATTAAAATTAGTTGTTCCTGAACCTCTCAGAAAAGGAAAATTAATGGCTTTTGAAGGAGATAAGAAAAAAGACCAGAATGTTCCTGATGCCATGACTATTGAAATCGAAGGCCCTAAAACAAAACAAATCGTGGAACTTTCTGTAGAGAGAGGAAATCCGAATGCTTACAAACAAGTAACAATGGACGGATTGAATATCATGGTTGGTTTTGGTCCTAAAATTTACAATACACCTTTCGCCATTAAACTTGATGATTTCGTGATGGAGACATATCCGGGAAGTTCATCACCGAGTGCTTATGAAAGTCATGTGAAAATTATTGACGAAGGAAAACAGACTCCTTATAAAATTTATATGAACAACGTTCTAAACTATAAAGGTTACCGTTTCTTCCAGGCAAGTTATACGCCAGACAGAATGGGAACTTTACTTTCTGTAAACCATGATTACTGGGGAACTTTAATTTCATATATCGGTTATACATTCTTATTCGGAGGTATGTTTGTGATGTTTTTCTGGAAAGGAACTCACTTCTGGAAATTAAATAAAATGCTGAAAGATATCAATAAGAAAAGAGCGGCAACCGTTGTTTTGTTATTTTTGAGCTTAACATTAAGCGCTCAGAAAATCGAAATGCACGGAACTGACGACGGAAGCGGCACTCATGTACATAAAGAAGGAGATGGTCATACTCATGAAGTGACTCCTCAAGCTGTTCAGTCACAAGGAAATCAGCAGAATTCGTTAGCTGCTCCTTTAACGAAAATGCAAATCATTTCGCCAGACGAGATTATTTCGAGAAATAAAATCAGTAAGGAACACGCAGATAAGTTCGGTTATCTTTTAGTGCAGAATTATGAAGGTAGAATTGTTCCGATTAACACTCAGGCTTTAGATGTCTTGAGAAAATTGTATCAAAAAGATAAATTTAAAGGAACTGACGGAAAATACTTAACAGCCGAACAGTGGTTTTTGTCAATCAATACAGATACGCCGAGTTGGACGATGGTTCCTCTTATCAAAGTAGATGCAAAAGGAGGAAAGGAACTTTTGAAGCGTGTGAAGGCAAACGAAGATGGCTATACCACTTTAATGAACCTTTTCCCTTCTGATGCTAACGGAAATCTAACGTATATTTTAGATGAAGAATACAACACCGCATTCCGTAAAAAACCGGCATTGCAGTCTGAATATGACAAAGAGGTTATTAAATTAAACGAAAAAGTTCAGATTTTCAATGAATTTTTCAGTGGACAGTTCATGAGAATCGTTCCTGTGAAAAACGATCCGAATCATACCTGGCATTCTTGGCTTGACCAAAAAATGGAACCGGATATGGAATCTCAAAAAGTAATGGGACCGTATTTTGCAGAAGCACTTCAGGCTCAAAAAACAGGAGATTGGAGCAAAGCAGATGTTGAATTGAAAAAACTTTCAGATTATCAGCAGAAATGGGGTAAAGCAGTTGTTCCTTCAAAAGAAAAAGTTGATTTGGAAGTTTTCATCAATAAAGCAAACATCAATTTTTTCTTACTCATTTTCTATACTATAATCGGTGGATTAGTATTTGTTTTAGGTTTTGTGGAATTATTTAAACCTAGTAAAATTCTTAACAATATTATTAAAGGAATTATTTACATTGGACTCATAGGATATGTTATACATTTTTTAGGACTGATTGCGAGATGGTATATTTCAGGTCACGCTCCTTGGAGTAACGGTTACGAGGCAATTATTTTTATTTCGTGGATAGGAGTTTCGGCAGGGATGATGTTCTATTTCGGATTCGGAAATCCAAAATTGAAGCAGCAGGATTCTGAAAAGAAATTATCAAATAAAAACCATTCTAACGCATTAATTCCTGCAGCAGGATTTATGGTTGCGGTAATCATGATGGGGTTTGCGCACGGTGCAGTAGCACTTAATCCACAGATTACACCATTGGCTCCTGTTCTTAAATCTTATTGGCTGGTTGTACACGTTGCGATTATTGTGTCGAGTTATGGTTTCTTTGCCTTATCGATGATTATCGCTGTTATTACATTGATCTTTTATATTATTAGCAATAAAAAGCAGTTCCAATTACATAATGATTCTACATTAAAAGAATTGGCAATTGTTTCTGAAATGTCTTTAACAATAGGACTTTTTGCCTTAACCGTAGGAAACTTCTTAGGTGGAATTTGGGCAAATGAATCTTGGGGAAGATACTGGAGCTGGGATCCAAAAGAAACCTGGGCTTTTATCTCAATTATGGTCTATGCATTTGTATTACACATGAGATTGGTTCCAGGATTAAGAAGCAGATGGGCATTTAGTGTAGCAACAATGTTTGCGTTCTGTTCAATGGTAATGACGTATTTTGGAGTTAACTATTACCTGAGCGGACTTCACTCTTATGCAGCAGGAGATCCTGTTCCGATTCCGGCTTGGGTTTACATTGGTATTGCGACAATGTTTACTTTAGCGATCGTTTCATACTTTAAGTTTGTTGCTTTAAAGAAAAAATAAATCCATTTTATATTATTATAGAAATCCCGAAAATAATTTTTCGGGATTTTTTTACGATAAAAAGCTTAGTAAAGCTCAAAAAAAAAGATAAAGACTTGTTAAAAAGTAAAACAAATGATGGTTTATGGATTATAAAATAGCAACTACTTTTCCATCCATTCTCTAAATGCTGCCGTATTGCTCTGGCTCGTTTTGAGGTAAGTTTCGAAACCTTTCAATTTTATTACAAGCGTATTTTTGTTGTACCGCTCCATTTTTTCAATGTGTTTTTTTTGGACAAGCTCGCTTCTGCTAATGCGAAAAAACTCCAAAGAATTGACTTGTTCTTCAATTTCTTTTAATGTAGATGTAGTAAGCAAATGTTTTTTCCCTTTGTCATCAAAGGCAAAAACTACGCCTTCATTAGCTTTAAAAAACAGGATTTTTTCGATTTCTAAAAAGTACATTCCATGATGTGAATTGACTGAGAACCGTTTTTTATAGACTTTCTCAGTCAATTTATGTTCGATTAGTTTTGTGAGAATAGTAATCGAATTAGTTGCATCCAAAGAAGAATTTCCAAGCAACAGATATTTATCCCAAGCTTTTTGGAAACGCTCTTTAGAAAACGGCTTAAGAAGATAAGCGATTCCATTGCTTTCAAAGGCATTCATCCAAAATTGGTCATAAGCCGTAGTAAAAATAATTGGACATTTAATGCTTACCTGGCTATAAATTTCAAAAGCATTACCATCTAATAATTCAATATCTGAAAATACAACATCAACCTGATTATTCTTAAAAAAATCAATAGCTGAACGAACTGTATCAATTTCAGACACTATTTCAACAGGCGTATTCAATTCCTCAATAAATCGTTTCAATTTCTTCCTCGCTGGAATTTCGTCTTCTATGATGACTACTTTTATCATTTTTTTTGATTATCTATAAATGGAACTGTTACTGAAAATTCATTATCAGATTGATGTATTTGAATTGAGTTTTCAGATAATAAACTGTATTGTTCTTTCAAGTTTTTCAACGCCCTTCCTGATATAGGTTTCGCATTTCTTTTTAGGTTTTTTTGTTGGCAACAACAATATTTTTATCAATATTGATAAGAATTGTAACAGGATTTTCTATCGTGCCAAGGTTGTGCTGAACAGCATTTTCAATTAATAATTGTAAAGTAAGCGGAACGACAAAACCGTTAGTGCTTTTGTTTTCGATATTCAGCTGATACGCATTTTCGTATTTATGCTGAATAAGTTTGAAATATTGGTTGGCGAAATCAACTTCTTCTTTAATGTCTATCAGTTCTTTGTCTGATGCTTGCAATACATAACGGTAGATTTCGGCAAATTCGTTTAAAAATTCGGACGCTTTATGCTTGTCTTCTTCTATCAGCTGATCTAAAACATTTAAGTTGTTAAACAAAAAATGAGGATTAAGTTGGTTCTTGAGCTGATTGATTTTACTTTCTGCCAAGGCTTCGTTGTATACCGCCAGCTTTTGTAGGTGCTTTCTATTTTTGTTGTAATAATAATAAGCAAGGAAAAAGCTGCCGTAAATAATTCCATCCAAAAAATTAGAAAATAAGGAAATTATAAATGTTTGCTGGTTAAAATTCTGTTCTATTTTATCAAAAACCAATGCAATTAAAAAGCCTATCGACTGCATTGAAATTACAAATACAAATAATGAAGTTCCAAAGACCTTCAACATTATCCGAGTATTGAATACATCTGATGTTTGCCATCTTCGAATAAAGAAAAGAATAATCAGGAATAAAATACTAGCCCCCTACTAATGTCGCCAAACTCGCTTCGGGCGTAAAAGTATAAGCATCGATTTGCCTTCTAACAGATATACGGGTGTAAACTGACTGTATGTATGCAAACAGCAAAATAAACAGCAAAAAATAACGGTTTGAGTGTATTTTATTGATTAAAGTTTTCATTGAAATTTTGATAAGGCAATTTACAAAAAAACAACCCTCTGATTTCAAAGGACTGTTTTCTATAGTAAGACTTTTATTTTTTCTTTTCAGGAAATGAAGCAATAACGTTTCCTTTTTCATCAAAGAAATCCAGCTTTGCATTATTTTCCTTGTCTACATAAAACATCGCTTTTGGCAAGCCTTTATCATCAAAAAGAAATAATCCATTGTTATGGTTTCTGGATTTGCCCAACATTACACGAGGTACGCCCCCAATTAATCCTTGCGCTTCATAAACTTTGTATTTCTCTTCCATAGCTTTAGGATCTTTTTTGCGAAGCGCTTCCAACTCGTTCATTATTTCCATTGTTTTAAGTTGTGATTCTTTGCTTGGCCGGTCGTTAAAAGCCAATGTACTGCTTACAAATCTTTTTCCATCTTTTTCCATATCTTGTGTAAGTAATTGCATTACTTGGTCGCCATCGTATTGGTCATAAGTAAGGGAAAGTCCAGCCGAATGCCCATTTTTGGTTTTTCTTCCATCGTAAATAAATCCGCCTGCCTCAATGCCTTCCTCGTTAAAGAACAGCATACCTGAACGTTTTTTTCTATCTGCGTTGGTAGGGCGATTATTGATTTTATCTGTTCCATTTGGAAAACGGTCTACATTGGTAATAACCATTTTTACCGTCCCGTCTTTTTCAACAATGTTGATGCGTTCTACGTCTATCTCAATGAATTTTTGGTTGCCTGATTTCTTAAAAGCAGTAGAGGTAATGAATACAATTCCGATAACGGTCGCCACCGCAAAGCTTCTTAAAAATACTAATTCTCTATTCATTTTTTTTAATTTTAAATGTTTACAGAGCAAAAGTATTTTCTTACTATCCCTTAACCAATAACAAAATAATGAATACGTGAAAAAAATGACTGGATTAAGGAAATTATAAGATGAGTTGATTTGGAGTATTTATCAGTTTATGAATATAATACTTATATACTACCCAAGTATTGTTTGAAAAACTACTAAAATGAAACGGATTTCTAAAAAAAATAGAATAAAAAAATAAATCATATTCAATTTATACATATCTTTATGATATCAAATTAATATCACTTTAAAAATTACAATTATGGAAAAAGTTTTAAAACCAATGTCAGGTTATTTAGCATTAATTCTCTCATTAGTTTTATTGGGAGGTTCAGCTTACCTTTTTATCACAGGAATTAATGACGGTGAAGACGTTGATGTCACTTACATTATTATCTCAATTATAGCATTCTTTCTAATGTGCTTTTTATTGAAAGGTTTAATGATTATTCAGCCTAACCATTCTAGAGTTTTAAACTTCTTCGGAAGATATGTCGGAACAGTAAAAGACAACGGACTGTTTTTTATCAATCCATTATATTCATCTCAAAAAATGTCTTTGCGTTCTGAAAACTTACAGGGGCAAACTCTGAAAGTGAATGATAAAATGGGTAATCCCATCGAAATTGCAGTTGTAATGGTCTGGAAAGTAGGAGACACCTACAAAGCTGCTTTTGATGTTGAAAGATATTCAGATTTTGTAAAAATGCAGAGTGAAGCGGCAGTTCGTCATTTAGCGATGAGCTTTCCTTACGACAATTTGGAGGATGACCATGCTCCGATTACACTTAGAGAAGGTGGCGAGAAAATCAATTCTATTCTTGAACAGGAGCTCACAGACAGGCTTTCAAAAGCAGGAATTATTATTCAGGAAGCAAGAATATCTCACTTGGCGTATGCTTCAGAAATTGCTGGAGCAATGCTTCAAAGACAACAGGCTACAGCAATTGTTGCGGCAAGAACGAAAATCGTGGAAGGCGCAGTAGGAATGGTAGATTTAGCATTAAAGAAACTTTCGGAAGAAAATATTGTTGAATTGGATGACGAAAGAAAAGCAGCGATGGTAAGCAATTTAATGGTTGTTTTATGTGGAGAAAAAGCAGCAACACCCATTTTAAATGCCGGAACTTTGTATAATTAAGGTTGAGTTTTAGGCTAAGATTGATAAAAAAAAACTATTTGTAATTATAAATTAATAAATTAAATTACAATGTTCTTTGCTGAGTGAAACGCCTTTGCGAACGAAATATTCTCAATCCATTAAAAAAATCTTTGCGCACTTTGCGTTAAAAAAACTTAACGATAAGAAAAACAAGAAAATGAAATCAGAAAAAGCTCAGAACTCTCCCGAAAGCAAAAGCAAAAAATCTTTCGTCATAAGGATAGATGAGACGACCTACAAACTTCTTGAAAAATGGGCAAATGATGAGTTCAGAAGCGTTAACGGACAAATTGAATACCTTCTTAATCAGAGTCTGATCAATTCGGGAAGAAAGAAAAAAGAGTGAAATTTAGTTTTAAATAAAATGAAAAGCAGAGAATTATTCTTTGCTTTTTTTATTCTACTATGCCGGTAAAATAACCGCTGATTACGCTCCAGAAATTTTTACCTAAGAAATAAATAAGGGTAGAAGTAATGATGCCTTTCACAGTAAAAAAAACAATTCCCCAAATCCCGAATTTCTTCAGCATCTTTTTCCATCGTGTGCTTTTCTCTGTATTCTGATCGTCGATAATTTCCTTATTTTCCATTTTAGTAGTAAATGATATTGTACAAAGATAAGTATGTTTATAATGATTCCAAATAAGAAATAGGTTAAAAAAAATTAAAATTTTCCAGTTTCATAATATTTTCTATCTTAGGCAAAACGAAAAGTTAAATTTTTATGTCAAAAAAAATCAAAGATTTCGGAATTGAAAAATCACTAAAAAATCTAGGAATCAAAGATGAAAATAAAGGAACTTCTACAGGAGGGAAATTTTTTGCATCAGGAAAATCTATAGAAAGCTATTCTCCGGCAGATGGAAGATTAATCGGGAAAGTAAAATTATCAAACGAAAAAGATTACGACAAAGTAATAGAATCTGCTCAGCAAGCATTTTTGGAATTCAGAACAATGCCTGCTCCGAAAAGAGGGGAAATCGTACGTCAGTTAGGACAAAAATTAAGAGAATATAAAGACGATCTTGGAAAATTGGTTTCTTACGAAATGGGAAAATCGTTACAGGAAGGTCTTGGTGAAGTTCAGGAAATGATCGATATCTGCGATTTTGCTGTCGGTTTATCAAGACAGCTTCATGGCTATACGATGCACTCGGAAAGACCTGGACATAGAATGTACGAACAATATCATCCGCTTGGAATTGTCGGAATCATCACCGCTTTCAATTTCCCGGTAGCAGTTTGGTCATGGAATACGGCTTTAGCATGGATTTGCGGAAACGTTACCATCTGGAAACCCTCAGAAAAAACACCACTTTGCGCTATTGCATGTCAAAACATAATGAATGAAGTTTTAAAGGAAAACAATCTTCCTGAAGGAATTTCAAGTGTAATGGTTGCAGATCACACGATTGGACAAAAATTAGTGGATGACAAACGCATTGCTTTGGTTTCATTCACCGGTTCTACAAGAGTAGGAAGAATGGTTTCTTCTAAAGTAGCAGAAAGATTTGGTAAATCGATCTTAGAACTTGGAGGAAACAATGCTATAATTATTTCGAAAGATGCAGATTTGGACATGTCGATCATCGGCGCTGTTTTCGGAGCAGTGGGAACTGCTGGACAGAGATGTACGACGACAAGAAGACTGATTATTCATGAATCTGTTTATGATGAAGTTAAAAAACGTTTGGTAAAAGCTTATGGACAATTAAAAATCGGAAATCCGTTAGACGAAAATATGCATGTTGGACCGCTAATCGATGTTGATGCTGTCAATCAATACGAAATGGCGATTGAAAAATGCAAAAAAGAAGGCGGCAAATTTATCGTTGAAGGCGGAGTTTTAGAAGGTAAAGATTATGAATCAGGATGCTACGTAAAACCTTGCATCGCAGAAGTTGACAACTCTTACGAAATCGTTCAGCATGAAACTTTTGCGCCGATTTTATATTTAATTAAATATTCAACTTTAGAAGAAGCAATTGCAATTCAGAATGATGTTCCTCAAGGTTTATCTTCGGCAATTATGACTCAGAATCTGAGAGAAGCAGAATTATTCCTTTCTCATGCCGGTTCAGATTGCGGCATTGCAAACGTGAATATCGGAACTTCCGGTGCTGAAATCGGAGGTGCTTTCGGTGGTGAAAAAGAAACCGGAGGTGGTAGAGAGTCTGGCTCTGATGTATGGAAATATTATATGAGAAGACAAACCAATACCATCAATTACACGGCGAGTCTTCCATTGGCTCAGGGAATTAAATTTGATTTATAAATCACAACATTTTGTCAAAGTTTAAATCTGACAAAATGTTACGAAATCCCGCATCAATAACAACTTAACACAATCTAAAAATTCTAAAATTAATATGGGCAATATATTAGAAATTCAGTCAAACAAAGTTAAAGAAACCGTAGGAAAGCACATTTTGGCAGACGGCTTTGACTTTGTGATGGATATTGAAAACTCACATGGATCCTGGATTCACGATTCCATTTCAGGGAAAAACTTCCTTGATATGTTTTCAATGTTCGGTTCGGCATCAATTGGTTACAACCATCCTTATCTGGTTGAAAAATCAGAATGGTTGGGAAAAATGGCAGTAAACAAACCTACTTTGGCAGATGTTTATTCTAAAGAATATGCTCATTTTCTTGAAGTTTTTGAAAGAGTGGTTTTACCTGAAGAATTGCAGTATGCATTTTTTATTGAAGGAGGAGCTTTAGGTGTTGAAAATGCGATGAAAGCTTGTTTCGACTGGAAAACAAGAAAAAATTTCGAAAAAGGTCTGGATGTTGAAGCCGGAATTTGCATTCATTTCAGACAGGCATTTCATGGCAGAAGCGGTTATACTTTAAGCTTAACCAATACTTCAGACCCAAGAAAATATCAATATTTCCCGATGTTTGAATGGCCAAGGATTTTGAATCCTAAATTACATTTCCCGATTACGGAAGAAAATTTGGAAGAAACAATCAAGAACGAAAATTTAGCGTTGCTTCAGATTACGGAAGCTATTCTTTCTAATCCTGATAAAGTAGCCTGTATTATTATAGAACCGATTCAGGCTGAAGGTGGAGATAATCATTTCAGAGACGAGTTTTTTGTTGGTTTAAGAAATATCTGCGACGAGCACGAAGTTCTTTTAATTTTTGATGAAGTTCAGACAGGAATCGGAATTACAGGTAAAATGTGGGCTTTCGAGCATTTTAGTGTAAGACCGGATATTATTTCTTTCGGTAAAAAAACTCAGGTTTGCGGAGTTTTAGCCAACAAAGAAAAGTTTGATGAAATTCCGAATAATGTATTCAGAGAAAGCTCAAGAATCAATTCTACTTTTGGGGGGAACTTTATCGACATGCTTCGTTTCCAATTGGTGATGGAAGTTATTGAGAAAGAAAATCTTTTGGAAAATGCCAATATTGTGGGCGAATATCTTTTGGAAGGTCTACAGAATTTAGCTCATAAATATCCTGAAAAATTATCCAACGCAAGAGGAAGAGGTTTGATGTGCGCAATAGATCTTCCATCGGGAGACCAAAGAGACAGAATGCGCAGTGAGCTTTACAACGACAATTTGATCATTCTTGCCTGTGGCGATCAGTCGATCAGATTCAGACCACATTTGAATGTTACAAAAGAAGAAATTCAGATTGCTTTAGACAAAATCGAAAATAACATTAATAAAATTTAAAACATTAGGATTTGGAATTCTGAAAAAAACTTTCTATATTTAGATACTCAAAATGGATTTTATATGGAAAGAAACACGAGAGTATCAGTTTTTGAAAGTGATAAACCTGCAGAAATACAGTTGATCAAATCAAAGTTAGATGATGCACAGATCACGAATGATGTAGAAAATAATTACCTTACTTTTACGACAACGCCGACGGCTACGTCTTTAAAAGTAATGGTAGATTTACACGATGAGAAGAAAGCATTTGACATTATTGATGCTTATCTTCAACAGAATCAAAATCAATAAAAACAATTTCATAATTTTAAATTTTACTACTTCGGACCGAAAATTAATGAGAGTTAATTTTCGGTTTTTTATGTCTTAATTTTTGAAATGTAATTATTAATAAAATTTTAATCATTATTTTTTGACACTGAAGCGTAATTTTCTCAATTTTCAGGTTTGCAATAAAAACTTCTTATGACTAAAAAAAACGAAATTCATTTTAGAAAAGCAGAAACTTCAGATATAAATGCTGTATGGGAAATTATTCAGCAATCTATTGAAAGAAGAAGAAAAGATGGCAGCCAACAATGGCAAAACGGGTATCCCAACTTGCAAACCGTCGAAAGTGATGTTGAAAAAGGTTTTGGTCATGTTCTTACAGTTGATGGCGAAATAGCTGTTTTTGTAGCGTTAATTTTCAATGATGAACCAGCCTATAGCTCGATTGAAGGCGCATGGTTGACAAACGGAGAATTTGTGGTCGTTCACAGAGTTGCTGTTTCTGAAAACTTTGCCGGACAAGGTCTTGCCAAAAAACTTTTTGATTATATTGAAGATTTCACCAAATCTCAGAACGTTTTAAGTATAAAAGTCGATACCAACTATGACAATCTTGCGATGCTTAAAATTTTAGAATCTAAAGGATATACTTATTGTGGCGAAGTTTTTCTTGCAGGAGGTGTGAGAAAAGCTTTTGAAAAAGTGTTGATTTAAAAAAAGACAAAAGGTTAAATCGATTTTCATTGATTCTTTAAGAATCTATTTATTCATAAACTCTATTGGGTTTGTTCGTTTAGTTCCGAACTAATTTCTAAATTTGTTCAAAAATTTTTCTATAATGAGAAAAAGTCTGGAAATAGATGAGAAAATTTTTCAGGATGCTGTAAAGTTTTACGGCACTGTTCTCAACCTTCCGCCATTGGCTTCAAAAATTTATTCCTACCTGATTTTCGATTTTGATAAGGTGGGAATTACTTTTGATGAATTTGTCGAAGTTTTTTCGGCAAGCAAAAGCTCTGTATCTACAAGCCTCAATCTGCTTCTTAATGCTGAATTGATCATCGATATCAATAAAATGGATGAGCGAAAGCGTTATTTTTTTGCTAATGATGATTATAAAAAAATAAGGTTTGAAAAAATTGTACAGAAAATGAAGGACGAGCTGAAACTTCTGGACGACCTAAAAAATTTCAGAAAAACAGAACACAAAGAAGATGACGAAAGAATTGAAGCTTATAAAGCGCTTTTAAACAAAAACATAATTAATATTCAGGAATCTCTAAATAAACTATAAAATGAATAATAAGCTAGTTATACTTTCTGTTGCAGCACTTTCTTTAGTGGCCTGCAAAAAAGAAGCCCCGAAGCAGGATGGTGCAAAGCCGTTTCCTGTAGTTTCGGTAGAGAACAAAAATATTGTGGGGTACGATACTTTCCCCGCGACTATTGAGGGGCGGGTTAATAATGATGTAAGAGCAAAAATTCAGGGGTATATTACTCAGGTTTTAGTGGATGAAGGGCAGTATGTTACGAAAGGGCAGCCTCTATTCCGCCTTGAAACCAATATTCTTACTGAAAATGCCGCTGCGTCCAAAGCAGGCATAGGTGCCGCCGAATCCAATATTGCTGCTGCACAGGCTCAGGTAAATGCTGCGCAGGTGGAAGTGAACAAATTAAAACCACTTGTTCAGAAAAATATCATCAGCAATGTCCAGTTACAGACGGCTCAGGCAAATTTAGCGCAGGCTCAGGCGGGATTACAGCAGGCAAATGCTGCTAAAAGACAGGCGGTTGCCAATTACAAAGGGGTTGAAGCCAATATCGATTACTCGGTTATTCGTGCGCCTATCTCAGGAGTTATTGGTAAACTTCCATTAAAAGTGGGAAGTTTAGTTGGCCCTACAGATCAAACTGCTCTAACAACAATTTCGGATACTTCAGAAATCTTCGCTTATTTTTCGATGAATGAAAAAGCCTATTTTGATTTCCTTGAAAAATCTGTCGGAGCAAGTGTTCCTGAAAAAATAAAAAACCTTCCGATGGTTGAACTTCAGCTGGCAAACGGAAGTATCTATCCGGAAAAAGGCAGAATTGAAGCAATTACAGGTTCTTTAGATCCGACAACAGGTACTATTCAATTTAGAGTAGCATTTAAAAATGCCCAGAAATTATTAAGCAATGGGAATAGTGGTACCATCAGATTCCCTAAACATTTTGATAATGTCTTAGTGGTTCCGGAAAGTGCAACCTACGAGCAGCAGGGTATCGTTTATGTTTATAAAGTTGATAAAGACACGGCAAGAAATGTTGTAGTGGATGTTATCGACCGTATCGACAATTATGCTTTGCTTAAATCAGGTGTAAAAGCAGGAGAAACGGTAATTGCAGCAGGAACGGGAAGTGTAAAACCGGGAACTGCCGTTCAGCCTAAAAAAGTAAAAATGGATAGTTTAGTTCAATCTGTAAAACCGAAATTCTAACATGATAAAAAACTTTATTAACAGACCGGTTTTATCTACTGTAATCTCGATATTGATTGTCATACTCGGGGTTCTGGGATTGATAGCCCTTCCTGTTACTCAGTATCCTGATATTGCTCCGCCAACCGTAAGTGTAAGAGCAAATTATACCGGAGCGAATGCAGAAACGGTGATGAAGAGTGTGGTGGTTCCTTTGGAGGAACAGATCAATGGTGTGGAAGGGATGGATTATATCACATCTACTGCAGGAAACGATGGTTCGGCACAGATTCAGGTCTTCTTTAAGCAAGGAATTGATCCTGATATTGCTGCCGTAAACGTTCAGAACCGTGTATCCAGAGCAAGCCCTTTACTTCCAAGTGAGGTAACGCGTTCAGGGGTTGTGACCCAGAAACAGCAGACGAGTGCGTTGATGTATCTTTCTTTCTATTCAGAAAACAAAAATATTGATGACGTTTATCTTCAGAACTTTTTGAATATCAACGTTATTCCAAACCTTCAGAGGATTAATGGAGTTGGGGAAGCCAACGTTTTCGGTGGTAAGAATTACTCGATGAGAGTTTGGCTGGATCCTGCAAAATTGGCAGCGTACGGAATTACTCCAACGGATGTAACAACGGCAATCAATGAGCAGAGTAGAGAAGCGGCTGCTGGTTCTTTAGGACAAAACAGCGGAAGCTCTTTCGAATATATCATTAAATATGTAGGGAAGTTCAGCGATAAAGAACAGTATGACAATATCATCATTAAATCTTTACCGGATGGACAAAACCTAATGTTGAAAGACGTTGCTAAAGTAGAATTAGGCGGTCTTTCCTACACAGGTGTCGGTGAAAACGGAGACAACCCGTCAATCAGTATGGGAATTTTCCAGACTCCGGGATCGAATGCCCAGGAGATTATCGAAAATATCAAAGCTCAGCTTAAAGCGAACGAAAGCACTTACCCTGAAGGTGTAAAATATACCTTTAACTTTGATACCAACGAATTCCTGGATGCATCGATTGAAAAAGTAATTCATACTTTAATTGAAGCTTTCATCCTTGTATTTATTGTAGTTTATATTTTCTTACAGGATTTCAGATCAACGTTGATTCCGGCAATTGCGGTTCCGGTTTCTATTGTGGGAGCATTTTTCTTCCTGAATTTGTTCGGATATTCATTAAACTTACTGACGCTTTTCGCTTTGGTATTGGCAATTGGTATTGTTGTGGATGACGCGATTGTCGTCGTAGAAGCCGTTCACGCCAAAATGGAGCACGGAATTTCCAATGCTAAAAAGGCGACCGTTGAAGCGATGGACGAGATTACAGGAGCGATTATTTCAATTACTTTGGTAATGGCTGCGGTATTTATTCCGGTAACATTTATTACAGGACCAACGGGAGTATTCTATCAGCAGTTTGGGATTACCCTGATTATTGCGATTATTATTTCGGCGATTAATGCATTGACTTTAAGTCCGGTTTTATGTTCTTTATTCTTAAAACCACACGAAGAGCATCATGAAGAATATAAAAACAAAAACTTCATTCAGAAGTTCTTTTATAAATTTAATATTGCTTTTAAAACAGCAACAGACCGTTATGGTAGAGGATTTACATTCCTTATTAAACATAAATGGGTTACCTTATTGATTTTTGCAATTACAGGTGGAATTATTTACTGGACGAGCTCAACGATGAAAAAAGGTTTCGTACCGACAGAAGACCGTGGAATTATCTTTACCGATGTACAGTTGCCTCCCGGAGCTTCTATGGAAAGAACCTATAATGTTCTGAAAACGTTGCAGGCAAATGCATTGAAAATTCCCGGAATTCAAAACGTAACGATTTCTACGGGTAGAGGTCTACTTTCCGGAAACGGTAGTAATAACGGTCTTGCGTTTATCAAGCTTAAGCCTTTTAATGATAGAAAAGGTGACGGACTTTCTTCTGAAGCCATTACAAAACAGCTTTTCGGTTTGTCAGGAAAAGTTCCGGATGCAAAAGTGGTATTTTTTCAGCCGCCAAGTGTACCTGGTTTTGGTAACAGTGCAGGTTTTGAAATGGTACTTTTAGATAAAGCAGGAGGGGATTTCGCAGAATTGGATGCAAAAACCAACGAGCTTATCGGAAATCTGATGAAGCGTCCTGAAATTGAATTTGCGCAGACTTCATTCAATACAAAATATCCACAGTATGAAATGCAGATTAATGTTCCTTTAGCCAAACAAAAAGGAGTTTCTGTAAATTCAATTCTTGAAACTATGCAGGGATACATTGGGGGTATTTACAGTGCTGACTTTACGAAATACGGAAAGCAGTTCAGAGTAATGGTTCAGGCTTTACCGGAAAACAGAGTAAATGCTGAAAGTTTAAATCAATTGTATGTAAAAACAGGAGGCGGAGAAATGGCGCCAATCTCGCAGTTTGTAACATTGAATAAAACGTACGGACCTCAGTCTGTAGGACGTTACAACCTATTTAGTTCGGTTAAAATTACCGGAGCCAACTCTGGAGGTTACAGTACAGGTGATGCCATTGCTGCCGTACAACAGGTTGCAAGTGAAACTTTAGATCAAAATTATGGCGTAGAATTTACCGGGCTCTCAAGAGAAGAGCTTGCTTCAGGTTCTCAAACCTTATTAATTTTTGCATTGAGTTTAGTATTTGTGTATTTCATTCTTGCTGCACAATATGAAAGTTATATTCTTCCTTTGGCAGTGGTAATTTCACTTCCTTTAGGGGTAATGGGGGCTTATTTCGGACAGAAAATTATGGGCTTGGAAAACAACATCTATTTCCAGATTGCATTGATTATGTTGGTAGGATTATTGGCGAAAAATGCGATTTTGATTATTGAATTTGCCGTTCAGCGTAGACATCACGGAGAAACAATTGTTGAATCTGCGGTTAATGCGGCTAAAGCTAGACTAAGACCGATTCTGATGACGTCACTGGCATTTATCTTTGGTTTGTTGCCACTGGTTTTGGCAAACGGAATTGGTGCTGTAGGTAACCGTTCTATTGCAACAGGAGCAGCAATTGGGTTGTTGATCGGTACTATTTTAGGGGTGTTTGTCATTCCGGTTTTATATGTGATTTTCCAGACGATTCAGGAGAAAATCAAGCCGATTACGCACGAAGATATGAACTTAGCTGAATAAGAAATCTTTAAGATTAAATAATGAAAAATTTATCAATAATAAAAGGAGCAGCTCTTTCGGTATTTACAGCTTTTGTTATCACTTCATGCCATGTAAGAAAAGAGTACGAAAGACCTGCAGCTGCAGTCGATGAAAAACTGTTCCGTACCGATATGCTGCCTCAGGACAGTACAAGTATTGCAAATGTTTCGTGGAAAGAAATTTTTACGGACCCAATTCTTCAGGGACACATTACCAAAGCTTTGGACAACAACCTTGATGTAAGAATTGCAGTACAGAATATCGTCTCAGCAGAAGCTTATTTAAAACAGGCAAAAGCAGCATACGAACCTACTTTATCAGTAGGACCTAATTATACGTTTCAGACCCAGTCGATCAACACTCAGTTTGGTCAGATTATTGGGGAAAGACGTTATGTAAACCAATTTGACATTACTGCAACTATTGGTTGGGAAGCAGATCTATGGGGAAAAATGAAAGCCCAGCAAAAAGCCCAGTTGGCAACTTATTTAGGAACTGTTGCTGCTCACAAAGCGGTAAAAAGTGATCTGGTTGCTTCGATCGCATCAGCATATTTTCAGTTGTTAACGTATGATGATCAGAAGAGAATCATTCAGGAAACCATTAAAGTAAGAGAAAATAATTTAGAAACCACAAAAGCTTTAAAAGAAGCAGGAACTTTAACGGAAGTTGCGGTTCAGCAGAGTGAAGCCTTGGTTTATAATGCTAAATCTTTATTAATCGACATTGATACCCAAATTCAGCTCTTAGAGAATACAATGAGTCTTTTGATGGGGGAACCTTCACAGACAATTGCAAGATCATCATTATCATCTCAGACAATTCCAAACAGCTTAGCAACGGGTTATCCTGCAAGTTTACTGGCAAATCGTCCCGATGTCATGCAGGCTGAATTTAATCTGATGAATGCTTTTGAATTGACGAATGCTGCCAAAGCTCAGTTTTATCCAACTTTAAAACTGACAGGAAGTGGAGGTGTACAGTCGGTAGATATCGATCATTTATTCAGTGTAAACTCTCTTTTTGCAAACATTGTTGCCGGTTTGGCTCAGCCTATTTTAAACAAAAGACAGATCAGAACCAATTACGATGTAAGTTTAGCTAATAAAGAAACAGCTTATCTGAATTTTAGAAAATCGATTCTTACTGCCGGTAAAGAAGTTTCTGATGCTATCAGAGTATTTTCGGTACAGGATTCTTTTATTGATTTAAAAAGGAAAGAACTAGATTCTTACAAAAAATCGGTTGACTATTCTCAGGAATTGGTGAACTACGGTATGGCAAATTACCTTGAAGTGTTAAATGCGAGTGTAAACTCTTTAAATGCTGAGCTTAACATTTCTAATGCAGAATACAGCAAAATGAAGGCTGCCGTAGATTTGTATCAGGCTTTAGGCGGTGGATGGAAATAGCGATTAGTTATATATATCAATCTTGTTAAGGCGTGTACTGGAAACAGTGCACGTTTTTTTTATTTAATTAAAATACAAAAGACAGAATTTTAATAAAATCCTATTGTACATATGTAGTTAACTACGTAGTTTTGTACGTAAATTGAACGCATGTTAGAAATTAGTCTTGTAAATGATTCTTATTCAAGAGAAATAGTAGAATTGATTCTGAATATTCAGCAAAAGGAATTTAATGTTCCCATTACAATAGAAGACCAACCGGATCTTATGCAGATCGAAAATTTTTACTTTGCCAGTGGCGGAAGTTTTTGGGGAGCTTTCAGTAATGGTGAACTTGTTGGGACCATTGCTTTAATTAAATTTGACGAAAAAAAAGGTGCCATCCGAAAAATGTTTGTAAAAAAAGAATTCAGAGGTAAAGAATATGGTATTGCTCAGAAACTATTAGAAACCCTGATTGCTTACTGTCAGAAAAACGGGATAGATGAAATCTATTTAGGAACAGTATCCATACTGAAAGCTGCATTACGTTTTTATGAACGAAATCACTTTGAAATTATTGAAAAAGAGTTGCTTCCTTCAAAATTTCCTTTAATGAGTGCCGATAATGTATTTTGTTTTCTTCATCTAAAATCATAGCTTATGAATGTTATCAACGAATCCGGAAGTTTAGCTTTATCTACAAGATTACAACGCCTTAGTGAGCAATTACGTAAAGATGGAGCCTTAGTTTATAAAGAATTTGGGATAGATTTTGAACCCAAATGGTTTCCGGTTATTTTTACATTACATCACAAAAATATACTTAGTGTTGTAGAAATAGCTAATGAAATAGGATATACCCACCCTTCAACGATCAGCCTTTTAAAAGAACTTGAAAGGCAACAAATAATTATATCTAAAAAAGACAAAACTGATGAACGTAAACGTTTAATTGAATTGGCGCCAAAAGGTATTGAGTTGATCGAAAAAATGAAACCTGTCTGGAAAATTATCTCCAGGGTATTGGAAGAGATAGCAAATAATGAGAATCATCTGCTAAAAGCAATTAATGAAGCAGAAGAAAAAATTGCTGAACAGTCTTTTTTACAAAGAGTTTTACAATTAAAAAACCAACAATAAATTGATTATTAAATTTTTCTCTCAAAGTATTTGTAAAATAATTTTCGAATATTCATTTATTAAATAAATTTTAATAAAAAAGTTTGCATATGTATTTTAAATAGTTACTTTTGTACGGCTTCACAAACAACAATCTTGAAAAAGGGGAATTAGCTCATCTGGCTAGAGCGTTAGACTGGCAGTCTAAAGGTGACGGGTTCGATCCCCGTATTCTCCACCAAAGCAAACCCTTTCCCACAAAGGGTTTGCTTATAAAAAATCTTTTTGGAAGCGTATTAATCGGTAACAAAAATTAATACGTATGAAAAACCTCAATTCGGATGCAGACGCTCCGATTTTCTTACGACCAGCTCAAATAAATGACTGGTTCATTCAATGCCATTTTTTTGAGCGGATAAGGTAGATTTTGTTGGTAAATTATGGCTTAGGAATAAGCACCTGCACAAGGAAAAGGTATGATATAATTTAGGTTATGCAGATCCTTTGGTGATAAGCTAAAATCAAGAATCAAAAACCGATTATTATGAAAATTAAAATAACAATTATCGCTCTACTCTTATCTATTATATCATTTGCTCAAGATGCAGAGCCAAAATATAAGGTTTCAACTGGCTCTGTAAAAAAGAAACAATCCAAAGCAGATCCTAATAAAGTATACTCGGAAGTTGAACAGGCTCCGGAGTTTCCGGGAGGTATCGCTGCATTCAGAAATAAATTTGCTGAAAATTTAGATATTTCTAAAATAGAAGGTTCAGGAATACTGTCCAGTGAGCTAAGCTTCGTTATTGAAAAAGATGGAGCCATGAGTGAATTGAAAGCCTCAGGAAGTAACGAAGAATTTAACTCAGCAGCTGTTGATGCATTCAAATCAATAAAAGAGAAATGGAAACCTGGTAAAATGGACGGAGAATTTGTAAGATCGATTTTTAGAATGCCATTAAAAATGGCTTTTGAAAATGATGAGAAAGAATCTTTACCGGCAACAAAGGTGAGTGATTCTGAATAATTATCAGATCAATTACATACGGGTTTGGTGCCTGTATTTTCATTTATTTAAACAAAACCTTCCATTTCTGGAAGGTTTTTACACTTAATTAAATCAAAAATCTTTGTATTATTAGTTAGTTTAAATCTAAGCATAACTTCAATTACATATCTATGACTATGATCACCTTTCAATTTTTCAATAAAATTTACCTTATAACAATTTCCTGATGATAAGATTTTGGGATTATTAAATATATTCTGTAAAATAAATTTACCTCTAATTGCTTAAAATATCATCAGTAAAGATTAAACTATAAAATTAAATTGATATATTTGCCCAATTCTAAAAATACAGAGATAGCGGAAATTTAAAATATGATCCTGAAAATTTTAGAACTATTTTTAAGAATATATCTGACAAATAACTTATTTCATAAACTATTGTAAACTATGAAGAAACTTTTTTTACTCTTATTGACTATTTTCTCACTTATTGGTTGCTCATCAAATGATGAAACTCTTTATGATTATATCGGAACCTGGTCAGGAACTTATGAAGGAAGCGACAAAGGTGTTTGGAACTTCGTAGTGGCAAGCGATGGTAAAGTTACGGGAACAATGCATTCTGAAACCAATAACGAAAACTATAATATTTCAGGTTTCCTGAATAGTTCAGGTCAATTAACGGCTGATTTGGTTTTGCCTGCTGACGGAAATTTCACTGGAACTTTGGATGTAGATGGAAAAGGTAGCGGAAACTGGACAAACGAATCTCCGAACCCGGTAAGAAGCGGAACCTGGAAAGGGGAAATAAATAAAATAAAATAGATTCAAGTATTATAAATCAGAATCGGCTGCAAACTTTGTTTGCAGCCGATTTTTTATTTAAACAAATCCCATTTTAATTATCTGTGAATCTTTTTTTGCTGCTACAAAATGAATCACATAATCTTCTTCACTAAAACGATTTTCAAAAACAATTTCGCTTTGGTTTTCTGCCAGTTTGATTTTTTCTTCGAAATACTCTGAAAGATTATTTTCAAAATCAATTTTTATACTTACAATTGCCACTTCATCAGCAATTATACTCTTGTCTAAATGCAGACTTTTATCCCATAAGCCTAAAAGAATCTGAGTTTCCTGATGAAAACAGGGAAAATTTCCAAACTGAAAATTCTGTAGCAAAACTTTACCATCTTGTGTTTTCAGGCCCGATTTTACAGTTCTTTTACCTTTCTCATGCTCCGAATCCAGGTCTTTGATCTCAGTCATTATTTTAGCGAACCTTTGATAGAGTAGGGCATCTTCAGCCAGTTCAATATATTTTGAGATGCAAGAACGGATTAGCTTTCCAACTTTTGAACAGTGTCCGAACTCTGAACTGTTTTGTCTTACTTTTTCATACGTCGGGCTTTTCTTATAAGCTGTTTTATTAAACCCGCTTTTTTTCCGCACAATATTTTTACCATTCAGATTGTAAAAAACCAGATCACCAATTGCTCCGTTGAGCTTTATAAAACTTTCGTAAGTCGCCATTATTATTAAAAGAATTCCAAATATAGAAATAAAAAATGAGATTCAACATTATTTTATATATAATTAAAGCATAGTTGTAGTATAGTTATTGTATAATTAAAAATTTTAATTTATATTTGTATTGAATAAATATCTAATTGGGTTTCAAATGAATAAGAAACTATGTTTTTCGGAAAGTAAATTATATAAGCATTGGGCTGTTTTAGTACTAAGCTCTGCAATAATCATCTCTTGCGGAAGTTCAAAGAATGTCGCCGAATCAAAGAAAACATCTTCAAAAACAATTTCAAAATCTGAAAATTTAAGAAAGCTAGACTCTAATTTTGACGGCAAAATTGCTGGCTCGGTTAAAAGCTTACTGAAAGATGCAGAAAAATATCTCGGAGCTCCATATAAATTTGGAGGCAATACATCTTCGGGGTTCGACTGCTCAGGATTTGCGGCAAAAGTTTTTCAGGAAAACAATTATACACTTCCTAGAAGATCTTCAGATCAGGCAGAATCCGGAAAACCTGTTGATATAAAAACTGTAAAACCTGGTGATTTGTTATTTTTTGCCACTTCAGGTGGAAGCCGTGTTTCTCATGTAGGAATCGTTCACACAATTGAAAATGATGGAGAGGTTAAATTTATTCATGCATCCACATCTAAGGGAGTAATCATCTCTTCTTTAAACGAAAAATACTGGAATAAAGCCTATCTTCACGCACAACGGGTTTTATAAAACTTTGCAATAGGGTTGCATTTCGTAAGATTTTACATTTGTCAGAAATTATTCATTATGACAGATTTTATTCAAATTTTTATTCCTTTATTCTTCATCGTATTTTTTCTGACTGCCTTTTTCGGAACGAGTTTTATTGTTTCAAAAAAGATAGGCAAAAATCCGAATGTCCTTCCAAAAGATGATTCTGCATACGGATTGATCGGAAAATATTTTAAACTAACTTTATTTCTTCTCTTTATCTACACGGTTTTATTTTTCTTTTTTCCTAAAGAAATTTTGGAGAATGGTAACATCAGTTTTTTAGACCGTTGTTTACTTAAATACATTGGAATTACTTTCATGATTTTAAGCTTGATCTGGGTTCTTATCGCTCAGTTTCAGATGAAAAATTCATGGCGAATAGGAATTGATGAAGAACTCAAAACAGAACTAATCACAAATGGACTTTTCGGCTATTCAAGAAATCCGGTCTTCTTCGGAATGCTTATCAGCTTGATAGGACTGTTTCTGACCTTACCTACATTTATTTCATTAAGCTTTTTCATTGTTGCTAGTATTCTAATTCAAATTCAGATCAGGCTCGAGGAAGAATTTCTTTTGAAGCAACACGGAATAAGTTATTCAGAGTACAAAAAAAATGTGAGAAGATTGATTTAATACAGAAAATTTAGCTTTATCCCATAAAACCAGAAAATGTTTTGTCTAAGTTTTTTGTATATTTGGCAACGATTTTTTTAACAAATTTTAAACATAATTATGTCGTTACAACAAACTATTGAAAATATCTGGGACAACAGAGAATTATTGCAGAATGAAGATAGCCAGAAAGCTATAAGAGAGGTTATTTCTTTGGTGGACAAAGGTGAACTTCGTACAGCAGAACCTACAAAAAACGGGTGGCAGGTGAATGAATGGGTGAAAAAAGCTGTCGTAATGTATTTCCCGATCCAGAAAATGGAAACTATCGAGGTAGGTCCGTTTGAATTTCATGACAAAATGCCTTTGAAGAAAAATTATGCTGAAAAAGGGGTTAGAGTTGTACCTCATGCGGTAGCAAGAGAAGGAGCTTATATTGCTCCCGGTGTAATTATGATGCCTTCTTATGTAAACATTGGTGCTTACGTAGATTCAGGAACGATGGTTGATACGTGGGCAACAGTTGGAAGCTGTGCACAGATCGGTAAAAACGTTCACTTGAGTGGTGGTGTAGGAATCGGAGGTGTTTTAGAGCCGCTTCAGGCTGCTCCGGTCATTATTGAAGATGATTGTTTTATTGGTTCAAGATGCATTGTAGTAGAAGGTGTTCATGTTGAAAAAGAAGCGGTTTTGGGAGCAAATGTTGTTTTAACGGCATCAACAAAAATTATTGATGTTACAGGAGAAACTCCGATCGAAATTAAGGGTAGAGTTCCTGCCCGTTCAGTAGTAATTCCCGGAAGTTACACAAAACAGTATCCTGCAGGAGAATATCAGGTTCCTTGTGCTTTGATTATCGGTCAGAGAAAAGAGTCTACTGATAAAAAAACGTCTCTTAACGATGCTTTGAGAGATAATAACGTAGCTGTTTAAATCTTTTTCATAAACTAATAACCACAACCTTGAAAGAAAGATTTCTTAAAATACTTTTAAACCCCAAATATATTTTTGGGGTTTATCTTATTATATCTGTTGTAACAGCATTATCAAAGTTTTCCAAAGGCGATCATGCCATCAACAATTATCTGATTTTTAAAAATGTATTTTACAATACATTAAGCGAGAAAAATCTGTATTTACAATACCCGGAACTCTTTCAGGATTCCAATCATTACGGCATATTTTTCAGCCTTCTGATTGCTCCTTTTGCTTTAATGCCAGACTGGTTGGGTATTTGTTTGTGGAACCTTGCCAATACTTTGATATTTCTTTACGCGATCAAAAAGTTACCTTTTTCAGAACCTAAAAAAGCTCTTTTTGCATTATTCTGTTTGCAGGAATACATCACTTCTGCGCTTTATTTTCAGTTTAATATTGCGCTTGTTTCTCTTCTGATACTTGCTGCGATTTATATTTATGAAAACAAAGAAGCGAAATCTGTGGGAGCAGCGCTGATTGGTTTATTTGTTAAAATTTATGGTATTTTGGGACTGTCGCAGTTTTTCTTTATTAAAAATAAATTTAAATATATCCTTTCAGGAATTGTAATCGCAATACTCTTTTTTGTAATTCCGATGCTTTATTCTAGTCCGTCATTTGTTTTGCAGAGCTATGCAGATTGGTTTCAGTCATTATCAGAGAAAAACGGACAAAACCAAGGCCTTACATCGTATCAGGATATTTCTTTAATGGGAGTATTCAGAAGAATTTTAGGTGATCCATCCATTTCAAATCTTGTTTTTCTGGCATTTGGTTTACCGCTTTTTGCAGCACCTTACATCAGAATTAAACAGTATAAAAATTACACGTTCCAATTGATGATACTGGCTTCTACATTACTATTCTTAGTGTTGTTCAGCTCAGGTTCCGAATCACCGACGTATATTATTGCAGTCGCCGGGGTTATGATCTGGTTTTTCCTTCAGAAAGAAAGAACACCTTTTATTATTGGATTATTAATTTTTGTAATCATTTTCACCTGTTTTTCGACTTCAGATTTATTTCCAAAATTTGTAAAAGAAAACTATATCAAAAAATATTCTTTAAAAGCTGTACCTTGCATCGTCATTTGGTTGAGGATAACATATGAACTTTTAACTAAAAATTTCGAAAAAGATTACAGCCTGAACTCATAATATGAAGAAAATTTCAATCGTCATCCCTGCTCATAACGAAGAAGGAAACGTGGCTTTGGTACATCAGAAAATTAAAGAAGTTTTTGATGGTTTAAGCAATTATGATTTTGAAATTATCTTCATAAACGATGGCAGCCGTGACAATACACAGCAGAAATTAGAAGAACTTTCGGCAAAATATGATGAAGTGAAATTCATAGAATTTTCAAGGAATTTCGGACATCAGCCGGCCGTAAAGGCGGGAATGGATAATGCAGACGGAAATGCTGTTATCTCAATGGATGGAGACCTTCAGCATCCGCCGGAGCTTATTCCTGAAATGATTCAAAAGTGGGAAGAAGGATTTGACATTGTGTATACGATTCGAACGTACCCGAAACAAATTTCCTATTTTAAACGGAAAACCTCAGATTTTTTCTATAAAATTTTGTCGAGTTTATCGGATGTAAATTTAACGAAAGGAGGTGGTTCAGATTTTAGACTGATGGATGCAAATGCCGTTGAAGTCATGAGGAAATTCAATGAAGATGATTTATTTTTAAGGGGTTTGACAAGTTGGATGGGTTTCAAACAAACAGGAATTGAATTTACGGCTAATGAAAGAATTGCTGGAGAAAGCAGTTATAACCTTAAAAAAATGGTGACTTTCGCTTTTACGGGAATTACAGCTTTTAGCGTGAAACCATTGTATATTGCGGCTTATCTGGGGTTTTTATTCTCTGCATTTTCCGTTGTAGGATACGGTTTTTACGTGATTTATTCATTCATTGCAAAAACAGAAATCTCTGGTTGGGCATCATTAATTATGACCATCGTTTTCTTTGGCGGATTGCAATTGATTATGTTAGGAATTATGGGAATTTATTTAGGTAAAATATTTAAACAGGTTAAAGAAAGACCTAATTACATCATAAAAAATAAAAATTTTTAAATGGTTTTATTAAGTTTTGACATCGAGGAATTTGATATGCCATTGGAATATAAAGGTGAAATTTCCTTTGAAAAGCAAATCTCGATCTCACAGAACGGACTTCAAAGAATTTTAAATATTCTTAAAAAACATAAGGCAAAAGCAACCTTTTTTTCAACCGTAGTTTTTGCTGAAAACAGTAAGCATTTAATTGAAAGATTGCTGAATGAAGGTCATGAATTGGCTTCTCACACGTGGTTTCACTCAGATTTTGAAGAAAAACATTTAAAAGAATCGAAGGATAGGCTTGAAGAATTATTTTCTACAAGAGTGACAGGATTACGAATGCCCAGAATGATGCCTGTAAGCAAAAATGCGGTGGAAGATGCAGGGTATTCATACAATTCATCGGTCAATCCGACGTTTCTTCCGGGAAGATATAATAATTTGAAAGTTTCCAGAACGTATTTTAAAGAAGGTAAGGTAACACAGATTCCGGCTTCGGTTTCTCCGAATTTCAGAATTCCTTTATTTTGGCTGAGTTTTCACAATTTCCCTTTATCTTTCTATAAAAAACTGGCTTCAGATACCTTGAAAAAAGATAGTTATCTGAATGTTTATTTCCATCCTTGGGAATTTGCAGAAATTAAGGATGAAGCTTTTAAATTACCCGGATTTACAGTAAAAAATTCAGGAAAAGATATGGTTGAACGTTTTGATGAATTTGTTTCTTGGTTAAAAGATAAAAATTATTCATTCGGAACATTTCAGGAATTTCAAAAACAAATTGAATCATGAAAATAGCTTTTGATGCCAAACGTTTCTTCCATAATACTTCGGGTCTAGGAAATTACTCAAGAGATCTTGTGCGAATTTTAGCGAAATATTTTACCGAAAACGAATATATTTTATTAAATAAAAACAAATCCGAAAGAGGTTCTGATATTTTAGGAAATTCTAACGTTCATTTTGTTGAAACATCCAAAGGAAGCCTGTCCCGACAGCTTAAAATGGGGAAGGATGCACAGAAACAAAATGTAGACATTTTCCATGGATTATCTGGTGAATTACCTTTAAAATGGGGCAAAGAACCCATCAAAAAAATTGTTACGATTCATGATTTGATTTTTGTTCGTTACCCTCAATATTACTCATTTTTTGACCGGAAAATTCATCTTTGGAAATTTAAAAAAGCAGCTAATTCAGCGGATAAAATAATTGCTATTTCGGAGCAGACGAAAAAGGATATTATTGAATTTTTAAAAGTTCCTGAAAGCAAAATTGAAGTGATTTATCAAGGTTGTCATAAGGCTTTTAAAGAACAGCAATCTGATGATTTTATTCAACAAACAAAATTAAAATTCAATCTTCCTGAAAGGTTTATTCTAAACGTTGGAACGATTGAAGATCGTAAAAATCTTTTTAATGTTGTCAAGGCAATACAAGATACTGAAATCCCATTAGTTGTAGTCGGAAAAAAAACAAAGTATTTTCAAAGAATAGCGAATTTTATTCAGAAAAATAAAATGGAAAAACAGATTCATTTCTTGGAAGGAGTTTCAATGGATGAGTTGGCTGTTATTTACAAATTGGCTGATATTTTTGTTTACCCAAGTTTTTTCGAAGGATTTGGAATTCCCGTGATAGAAGCACTTTTCTCAAAAACAGTCACAATTACGAGCAATACAAGCTGTCTTCCTGAAGCTGGAGGTCCCGATTCTGTTTATATTGATCCTGAAAATTATTTAGATATTCAATCAAAAATAAAATTTTTATGGGACAACGAATCGGAAAGAAAACGCCGCGCTGATAAGGGTTTCGAGTTTGTCCAGAAGTTTAACGATGAGCCCATTGCCAATGAGCTTATGAATCTTTACAGAAAAATCATCTCGTAAAATTCTTGCAGGATTAAAAATAAGTCCTACATTTGTACCACAAAATTTCAACAATGAAACCGATTTTTTTAACAGTACATCATTATCACCATCATATCTGCTAGACGGAATTGATTGAGATATAGTATGTTAAAAATCAAAATAATTAAAAACCGTCTGAGTAAATAGACGGTTTTTTTGTTTCTAAATTTATCCCGGGAAATTTTTCAATTCAACCATTTTATTTGCTCAGACACAACAAAAAGTGAAATGAGTAAATTAAAAATTGCGATCCAAAAAAGCGGACGGCTTTATGAGGATTCTCTCCAACTTCTGAAAGACTGCGGTATTTTCGTAAACAACGGGAAAGATCAGCTTAAAGTTTCTGTGGAAAATTTCCCTATGGAAATTATGTATTTGCGAAATTCCGACATTCCTCAATATCTAGAAGATGGAGTGGTAGATGTTGCCATTGTCGGCGAAAATCTTTTGGTCGAAAAGCAGAAAAATATTGAAATTATTCAGAAGCTAGGCTTCTCGAAATGCCGCGTTTCTTTGGCTATTCCAAAAGATGTTGTATCAGATGATATTAATTACTTTCAGGGTAAAAAAATTGCTACCTCTTACCCAAATACTCTTAAAAATTTTCTTCAAAAAAATAATGTTTCTGCAGATATTCACATTATCTCAGGTTCAGTCGAAATTGCTCCAAATATCGGTCTTGCCGACGGAATCTGTGACATTGTAAGCTCTGGAAGCACATTATTTAAAAATGGTTTGAGAGAAACCGTGACTCTGTTAAAATCGGAAGCTGTTTTAGCAAAGACTTCCCAATTAACTGAAGAAAAGGGAATTATTTTAGAAAAATTTCTGTTCAGAATTCAGGCTGTTTTACGGGCAAAAAACTCCAAATACATTTTGATGAATGTGCCGAACGAAAAAATTTCAGAGATCTCCAATGTTCTTCCTGTCCTAAAAAGCCCGACTGTAATTCCTTTAGCGGAAAAGAATTGGAGCAGTATTCATTCGGTCATTGATGAAGAGCGATTCTGGGAAGTCATTGATGAACTTAAAGAAAAAGGTGCTCAGGATATTTTAATTATTCCAATCGATAAAATGGTGATTTAATATGCAGATTAGTAAACATCCGGAAAAAAATACGTGGTCAGAATTAATAAAACGGCCTATTATAAAAAGAGAAAAGATTACTGAAATAGTTGCAGAAATCTTTAATAACGTTAAAGAAAACGGAGATCAGGCATTAATTGATTTTAATAAAAAGTTTGATAGAGCTGAAGTTAAAAATATTAATGTTTCTCTGGAAGAAATAGAAAATGCGGAAAGTCTAATCAGTGACGAATTAAAAAGTGCTATTCAAAGGGCAAAAGAGAATATTACAAAATTTCATGCATCTCAAAATATTGAAATTGAGAAGATTGAAACTACAAAAGGAGTTATTTGCTGGAGAGAAAATCGAGCGATCGAAAAAATAGGAATCTACATTCCGGGAGGAACAGCGCCTTTATTTTCAACGGTTTTAATGCTTGCCATTCCTGCAAAATTAGCCGGTTGCAAAGAAATCATCTTATGTACGCCGCCTGATAAAAATGGAAATATAAACCCAGCAATTCTTTATACGGCAAAACTTTGCGGAGTGACAAAAATATTTAAAACAGGTGGTTCTCAAGCTATTGCAGCGATGACTTTTGGGACTGAAAGCGTTCCCTGTGTTTACAAAATTTTCGGACCGGGAAATCAGTTTGTGGTGGCAGCAAAAGAATATGCTCAAAATTTTGGAGTATCAATTGATATGCCTGCAGGACCAAGTGAAGTGTTGGTGATTGCCGATGAAAAAGCAGTTCCTGCATTCTGTTCGGCAGATTTGCTTTCTCAGGCAGAACACGGAAGTGACAGTCAGGTTATTTTTATTTCTACCGATGTGAAAATTTTTAATGAAACGATTAAAGAAATAGAAAAACAAGTTATAGAACTTCCAAGAAATGAATATGTTCAGGAATCATTGAAAAACAGTTATTTTATTTTATTAGAAACTATCGACGAAGCCATTGAATTCAGCAATTTGTATGCTCCGGAACACTTGATTTTGGCCGTTGAAGATTTTGAAAATTCTATTTCGAAAATTCAAAATGCGGGCTCCGTTTTTTTAGGAAATTATTCTTGTGAAAGTGCTGGAGATTATGCGAGCGGAACCAATCATACACTTCCTACAAACGGTTTTGCGAAGAATTACAGCGGAGTTTCTTTAGACAGTTTTGTGAAGAAAATTACATTTCAGCATCTGTCGAAGGAAGGACTTCAGAATTTAGGAAAAACAATAGAAATCATGGCAGAAGCGGAAGGTTTATTCGCTCATAAAAATGCCGTATCCATCCGATTAAATCAAGACAATGAAAGAATTTAACATCAATAAATTAGTGCGAAAAAACATACTGGAATTACAGCCTTACGTAAGTTTCAGAGATCAGAATGAATTTGAAAATCCGGTTTTGTTGGATGCCAATGAAAGCCCGTTTGGAGAATTCAACCGTTACCCCGATTCCACACAGAAAAAATTTAAGCAAAAACTGTCTGAAATAAAAAATATTTCAGCGGATCAGATTGCTGTTGGAAACGGAAGCGATGAATTAATCGATCTGATCATTAAAGTTTTTTGCGAACCTAAGAAAGATTCTATTCTAATGATGAATCCGTCGTTTGCGATGTACAGTTTTTATGCATCTGTCAATGAGAATAAAGTGCTAAAGCTTGATTTAAATGAAAATTTTGAAATTGTAAAAGACAATTTTTTAAGCCTTACACGGGAAAATCAAATAAAAATATTCTTTCTGTGTTCTCCGAATAATCCGACTGGAAACTGTATTGAAGACATTGAATTCTATGTGAAAAATTTTAACGGAATTGTCGTAGTTGATGAAGCTTATATAGAATTTTCAGAAAAAAAATCGAGCGTAGAATTGCTGGAACGTTATCCGAATCTTATCGTGGTCCAGACTTTTTCAAAAGCATGGGGAATGGCTGGGGCAAGAGTCGGGATTGCTTATTCGTCTAAGGAAATCATTAAATGGATTAATACGGTGAAAGCTCCGTATAATGTAAACTCTTTAAGTTTAGACTTAATATTGAAATCAATTGAAAGTCAAAGAAAAGTGAATGATAATGTAAAAAATACTTTAATTGAAAAATCATGGCTAAAAGATGAATTTCAAAGGATTAATTGTATTAAAAAAATACATCCAAGCGATGCTAATTTTTTTCTGATTGAATTTGAAAATGTGGAAGCTGTTTA
Source organism: Chryseobacterium sp. RLHN22 (assembly GCF_051011795.1). Classification (NCBI taxonomy): domain Bacteria; kingdom Pseudomonadati; phylum Bacteroidota; class Flavobacteriia; order Flavobacteriales; family Weeksellaceae; genus Chryseobacterium; species Chryseobacterium sp. RLHN22. The sequence goes on along the minus strand of NZ_JBPCHW010000008.1, from coordinate 103,383 downwards.
TAAAAAATTGCTTGAAAACGAAATTCTGACTAGCAAAAGAAGCCCGCAAATCCAAAATTGTATCCGGATTAATATTGGAAATAGGGAGGAAAATATTCAATTAATTAAGGTTTTAAAACAGTGTGAAACCTTATAGGTTTTGAAAACCTATAAGGTTTAGTAAAGTAAAATTAAAAGTAATTTAAAATGAAAAAAGCATTATTCATAGACCGCGACGGAACTTTGATTATTGAACCTCCGATTGATTTTCAGGTTGATTCATTAGAAAAATTAGAATTTTATCCCGGCGTTTTTCAGAATCTTTCAAAAATTGCCAAAGAACTTGATTTTGAACTGGTCATGGTGACCAATCAGGATGGTTTGGGAACTGAAAGTTTTCCATTTGAAGATTTTATAAAACCTCACGAAAAGATGTTGAAAGCATTTGAGAATGAAGATGTTGTTTTCAACGATATTTTAATTGATAAAAGCTTTGAACACGAAAATTTACCGACAAGAAAACCGGGAACCGGAATGTTTGGAAAATATATTTATGGAGATTATGATCTTGGGAATTCTTTTGTCATCGGTGACAGACTGACGGATATTCAGTTAGCAAAAAATTTAGGTTCTAAAGCCATTTTTATCAATGTTATTCAGAATGATGAAGCTGAGCTGACCACGGAAAGCTGGAGTGAAATTTATTCTTATTTGAAACAAATTCCGCGAAAAGCCAAAGTTTCAAGAAAGACGAATGAAACAGATATTGAAATTGAAGTTAATCTCGACGGAAGCGGTAAGTCTGAAATTTCGACTGGACTTCATTTTTTTGACCATATGCTTGAACAGATCTCAAAGCACGGAAATTTAGATCTAAAAATTGCGGTAAAAGGCGATTTAAAGGTTGATGAGCATCACACGATCGAAGATACGGGAATTGTTTTGGGCGAAGCTGTTGTAAAAGCTTTAGGAAAGAAAAAAGGAATCGAAAGATATGGTTTTTTGCTTCCTATGGATGATTGTCTTGCGTGGGCTGCCATAGATTTTGGCGGCAGACCGTGGCTGGTTTGGGAAGCTGATTTTCAAAGAGAAAAAATAGGTGATGTTCCGACGGAGATGTTTTATCACTTTTTTAAATCGTTTACAGATTCTTCAAAAAGTAATCTCAACATCAAAGCTAAAGGAGAAAATGAGCACCACAAGATTGAATCCATATTCAAAGCTTTCGCAAAAGCGATAAAAATGGCTGTAAATCAATCAGATTCAAATTTTAATTTACCCTCAACCAAAGGAAGTTTATAGGATGATTGCAATTATAAAATACAACGGAGGAAATGTAAATTCCGTACAAAATGCACTTAACAGATTGAATGTAAGTTCTGTTTTTACGGATAATTTTGATCTGATCCGGAAAGCTGATAAAGTAATTTTTCCGGGTGTTGGCGAAGCTTCTTCAACGATGAAAATTTTAAAAGAAAAAAGTCTGGATCGTTTAATTCCGACTTTGAAACAGCCGGTTTTAGGAATTTGTTTGGGAATGCAGCTGATGTGTAAAAATAACGAAGAGGGAAATACAGTCGGGATGGGAATCTTCGATATCAGTGTAAAGAAATTTCCTTCGGAAAACATTGTTCCGCACATGGGCTGGAATACGATTTCAGAGCTTCAATCGCCAATTTTTTCCGGAATTGAAGAGGAGAATGATGTCTATTTTGTACATAGTTTTTATTGTGAACTGTCAAAAAATACAACTTCGGTTTGTGATTATATTTTGCCTTTCAGTGCGTCTTTGCAGAAGGATAATTTTTATGCAATGCAGTTTCACCCAGAAAAATCGGGGAGAGTTGGAAGCCGGTTATTAGAAAATTTTTTAAAACTTTAATTATGCGAATTATTCCTGCCATAGATATTATTGACGGAAAATGTGTACGTCTCTCAAAAGGAGATTACAACACGAAAAAAATTTACAACGAAAACCCGGTAGAAGTTGCCAAAGAATTCGAAAGTTTTGGAATACAGCATCTTCATTTGGTTGATCTTGATGGTGCAAAATCAAAGCATATTGTTAATCAGAAAGTGTTGGAGAAAATTGCAAAAGAAACTTCTTTACAGATTGATTTCGGCGGTGGTCTGAAAACTCTGGAAGATATTCAGATTGCTTTTGATTCCGGTGCTAAACAGATTACTGTTGGGAGTATTGCTGTTCAGGATCCTGAGTTTTGTTTTGAATTGATTAAAAAATTCGGAACAGAAAACATCATTTTAGGAGCCGATTGTGATAACAGAAAAATAAAAACCTCAGGCTGGCTGGAAGAAAGTGATCAGGATGTGATTGATTTTATTCTCCGATATCAGGAAAATGGCGTACAACATGTTATCTGCACAGACATTTCTAAAGACGGAATGTTGGAAGGGCCCTCCACAGATTTATATCAGGATATTTTAAGCCGAGCTTCTGTTCAGTTGGTTGCAAGCGGCGGAATTTCCGGGATTGAAGATGTGTATAAAATGAAGGAAATCGGATGTGCCGGAACAATTATCGGAAAAGCGATTTATGAAGGGAAAATTGAACTGAAAGAATTACAGAATTTTGTTTAACCGCAAAAGTTTTAACACATAAGTTACAGAAGAGTTTTAATAATTCTCTTTATAAAAGAGCACATCAGTTTAGAAAATCAAAGATTTTCTGTTGAGTCCCGAAGGGACGATTTATCAAAGGATAGGATAAAATCCTATCAAAACATATTAATTAAAGTAAAAATGTTAAAAAAAAGGATCATCCCATGTCTGGATATTAAGAATGGAACAACAGTAAAAGGAATCAATTTTGAAGGTTTGATAAACGCCGGAGATCCAGTTGAATTGGCAAAAAGATACGAAGAGGAAGGAGCCGACGAACTGGTTTTTCTCGATATTACCGCAACCATTGAAGAGCGAAAAACTTTCGCCGATCTGGTGAAAAAGATTGCTAAAGAACTGAGTATTCCATTTACTGTAGGAGGCGGAATTTCTACGGTTGAAGATGTCAGAAAATTATTGGAGGTGGGAGCGGATAAAATAAGCATTAATTCTTCTGCGGTACAAAATCCTCAGTTGATTTCTGAGTTGGCAAAAGAATTTGGAAGTCAGTGTATTGTTGTGGCAATTGATACGAAATATACCAATAATGATGATTGGGTTCACATTAAAGGAGGTCGGGAAATTACTGGTCTGAAAACTCTGGAATGGGCAAAAAAAGCTGCAGAATCAGGAGCCGGAGAAATACTTTTAACCTCAATGGACGGGGACGGAACAAAAAATGGATTTGATGTAAGAATAACAAAATTAATTGCCGAAAATGTAAATATTCCGGTTATTGCTTCTGGAGGAGCTGGAAAAATTAAAGATTTTGAAAGTGTTTTTAATGAAACCAAGGCTACCGGAGCTTTAGCGGCAAGTGTTTTTCATTTCGGAGAAATAAAAATCCAGGATTTGAAAAGTGAATTAAAATCTAAAAATATAGCCATACGATGAATATTAATTTTAATAAAAATAATGATGGTTTAGTTCCTGTAATTATTCAGGATGACAGGACGTTACAGGTTCTCATGCTAGGATACATGAATGAAGAAGCCTTTGAAAAAACAAAAAAGGAAGGAATTGTAACCTTTTTCAGTCGTTCCAAAAACAGACTTTGGACAAAAGGTGAAGAATCCGGTAACTTTTTAACGGTAAAAAGTATTGATATTGATTGTGATCGGGATACGGTTTTAATAAAAGCTGTTCCCAAAAATGTAGTTTGCCACACCGGAACTTTCAGCTGTTTTGGTGATAAACTTCCCAAAGGTTTTTTATATGAATTGGAAAGTAAGATCAGCCAAAGAATCAACGAAAAAGCAGAAGGTTCTTACACGTATTCTTTATACCGGAAAGGAATTAATAAAATGGCTCAGAAAGTAGGAGAGGAAGCCGTAGAACTGGTAATCGAAGCAAAAGATAATAATGATGATTTATTTAAAAATGAGGCTGCAGATCTTTTATATCATTATTTAATCTTATTGAAAGCTAAAAATATCAGTTTAGAAAATATTGAAGAAATACTTTTATCCAGAAACAAATAAACCTGCTTTCGCAGGTTTTGTTATTTATTGATAATCACTTTTTTCGTAATTGATTCGCCTTTAGATTTTACTGTGCACATATACACTCCGTTTGACAGCTTAGAGACATTAATTTTTGTTTCATTTTCATGTGCTGAAACCAATTTTCCACCCATATCATTGATTTCAAAACTGAAATTTTTAATATGAGAGGGAAGCTCTACATTTAGAACATCTTTAGCAGGATTAGGATAGATTTTAACAGATTCCAGCGCATTGGCATCAGACTCTTTTGTTCCTAAAACTGAGGTAGCCACCGCAAAATGCTGCAAAGCTCCTACTGCTGCTTTTCCGACATTAAAAACATAGGTTGGATCAACGTTGGCAAAAATATCATTTACAGTATGTTGGTTTCCGCTAACCGGAGTTTCGTAAAATCCTGTAATGATATCTCCTTTAGCTTCGAAAGGAACATAATCTGATGCATAAGCATTTGACATTGTCGTCTGCAAAGGAGAATATAAAGTTGTACAATTGGCCAATTGCTGAGTCATTGCTAAAGAGGGTGCATTATTGGCTGTTCCGCCTGCAGAACTCTGATCGCTTTCACAAACTATTGTATTGCTTGGATTTGACAGTTTCCCACCAACCTGATCGATATTAAAGACAACTTTTAAATTCAATTGTCTAACATTATTATTGAAAATAACATTATTCACATAATGATTACTTCCAATCAAACCTTGTTCTTCACCTGAAAAATGAATGAATTTGACAGAATATTCCGTAGGAACATCCTTCAGAATTCTTGCAGCTTCCAGTAGAATAGAAGTCCCGCTTCCGTTGTCACTTACTCCCGGACCGGTAATCGTATCATAATGTCCGCAAATAATCACATAGATATTAGGATAAACGGTTCCTGTTTTGGTTATAATTAAATTTTTTGAAGTATTTCCATTGTAAGTAAAACTATCTTCTGTAATCTGACTTGCATCATAGCCGAAAGACTGATATTTAGCTTTAAGCCAATTCAGGGTATTCGTATTAGCTGTAGAACCTGTAGTCTTTATTCCAAGATTTTCAAACTCCTGCAAAAGATTAGTAATATTTGTCTGAGAAACCTGATTAGCTCTAGTCTGATAAGCCTGAATAAAGCTTTGTGCCTGAAAACTGTATGATGCTAAAGAAAGAAGAAGAAGACCTGTTAATTTTTTCACTTTAAAATGTACTACTTTTAATATTAGACAAATGTAAATAATAAAAAAATCCCGAGCAAAAAACTCGGGATTTATATTGATAACAAAATAGTTTACATTATTTTACTTGATCTACAACTGCTTTGAAAGCTTCAGGGTGATTCATTGCTAAATCAGCCAAAACTTTTCTGTTAAGCTCAATGTTGTTCTTTTTAAGAGCTCCCATAAACTGAGAGTAAGACATTCCGTGCTCTCTTGCACCAGCGTTAATACGCATGATCCAAAGTGATCTGAAGTTTCTCTTTTTCTCTTTTCTACCACGGTAAGCATATTGCATTGCTTTTTCTACCGCGTTTTTAGCAACAGTCCAAACGTTCTTTCTTCTACCGAAAAAACCTTTAGCTTGTTTCATGATTTTTTTTCTGCGAGCTCTAGAAGCTACGGCATTTACTGATCTTGGCATAATTTAAATTGTTTTTTTGAAAAGGGCGGCAACATTTGTTGCTCTTTGGTGCACCGTTTCAGGGTTAAAATGTTGAATTGTTATTCTTATAAACCGAATAAAGGATTTATAAAAACTACTTAATTGCTAATTGACGTTGTACACTTTTCTCATCCACTTTAGCTACATAAGAAGTCGTAGTAAGATTTCTCTTCTGCTTCGTTTCTTTTTTAGTTAAGATGTGGCTTTTGTAAGCGTTCTTTCTCTTGATCTTACCTGTTCCGGTAAGAGCAAAACGTTTCTTAGCACCTGATTTCGTTTTTAATTTTGGCATTGTTCTGCTTTTTTATGTTTTTGTTATCAATATATTTTATGTATCAATGAATCAGTTTACCAGTTTACCAATATTGTTATATTAATACATTGTTAAATTGTTACATTGATTTTGGGCGTGTCCCTCACTCGTTCATTCCGCTTCGCTCCATTCACTCATTCGGGTCGGGCTATTCATTACAAGTCCTCGCTCAGCAACATTTCCATCACTTGCTGTGGGCTTTTCATTACTATCCCTCACGCAGATAATTGGTGTGCAAAATTACGAAAAATAATAATACGAAAAGAGACTTTCATAGAAAATCTCTTTATGTTTATCGTAAATCATCCGGTTTCTATCACCAAATGAATGTAGTTTGATTATTTAGCCGGCTTTTTAGGACTCATCATCATAATCATTCTCTTACCTTCAAGTTTAGGCAATTGGTCTACTTTACCGACATGCTCCAATTCCTGAGCAAGTTTTAAAAGCAAGATTTCACCTTGATCTTTAAAGATAATCGAACGACCTTTGAAAAATACATAAGTCTTCAGTTTAGATCCTTCTTCTAAGAATTTTTCAGCATGCTTCTTCTTAAATTCATAATCATGTTCGTCTGTCTGAGGTCCGAAACGAATCTCTTTTACGACTACTTTCACCTGCTTCGCTTTAAGCTCTTTCTGTTTTTTCTTTTGCTCATACAAGAATTTTTTGTAATCAAGTACTCTTGCAATAAAAGGTTCCGCCTTATCTGAAATGACAACCAGATCCAGCTCCTGATCTTTAGCAATTTGTCTTGCTTTATCGATAGGATAGACCCCCGGTTCTACATTATCGCCCACCAAACGAAGTTCTCTTACACGAATCTTATCGTTAATCATGTGTGCGTCCTCCTGTTGTGGACGTCTTTGTGGGCCTCTGTTGTTAAATCTTTGTGCTATTGTATTAAATTTTATTGGTTAACTTTCTATTTTTTATCATTATTCTGAGCAAAATCACTTCACTCAAATAATCTGATTTAAGCATTAAACTCAAATCCTGTTTTTGACGCTTCTTTAAAATAAGTAACGAAGTCTTCAATTTTCATTACTCCAAGATCTCCTTCGCCTCGTCTTCTTACAGAAATTGTGCCATCCTTCTCTTCATTTTCTCCCACTACAATCATAAATGGAATCTTCTTCAATTCGGCATCACGGATCTTTTTACCCGTTTTTTCGTTTCTGTCGTCAATTAATCCGCTAATATCGTGATTTTCTAAAAGTTGTGAAACTTTTTTAGAATAATCTACATATTTTTCACTAATCGGCAAGATGATAAACTGATCCGGAGCCAGCCACAATGGGAAATCTCCTGCTGTATTCTCAATAAGAATTGCAATAAATCTTTCCATAGAACCAAACGGCGCTCTGTGAATCATTACCGGTCTGTGCTTTTCGCCGTCGCTTCCTGTGTACCAAAGATCGAATCTTTCAGGCAAATTATAATCTACCTGAATGGTTCCAAGCTGCCATTTTCTTCCTAAAGCATCTTTTACCATGAAATCCAGTTTAGGACCGTAGAATGCTGCTTCACCATATTCAGTTACTGTATTTAACCCTTTTTCGGTTGCTGCAGTTACAATTGCATTTTCTGCTTTCTCCCAGTTTTCATCAGTTCCGATGTATTTTTCTTTATTATCCGGATCTCTTAATGAAATTTGTGCCGTGAAATCAGCGAAACCTAATGAACCGAAAACGTAAAGAACCAAATCAATTGTTTTCTTAAATTCATCCATCAACTGATCCGGAGTACAGAACAAGTGCGCATCATCCTGGGTAAATCCACGAACTCTTGTTAATCCGTGAAGCTCACCACTTTGCTCGTATCTGTATACTGTACCAAATTCTGCATATCTTTTCGGCAAGTCTCTGTAACTCCATTGTGAAGTTTTGTAGATCTCACAGTGATGCGGACAGTTCATTGGCTTCAGCATAAATTCTTCTCCTTCATTTGGAGTTTTAATCGGCTGGAAACTGTCTGCTCCGTATTTATCCCAGTGACCGGAAGTTACGTATAATTCCTTCGCACCGATATGCGGAGAAATTACGAATTCATAACCTGCTTTCTTCTGAGCTTCTGAAAGGAAATTCTCTAATTTTTTTCTCAACGCAGCTCCTTTTGGCAACCATAACGGCAGACCTTGACCCACTTTTTCTGAGAAAGCAAAAATTCCAAGTTCTTTACCCAGTTTTCTGTGGTCTCTTTTTTTAGCTTCTTCTAAAAGTTCAAGATATTCTGTTAAATCTTTCTGTTTTGGGAAAGAAATACCATAAACTCTTGTTAACTGAGGATTTTTCTCATTCCCTCTCCAGTATGCTCCGGCAGCATTTAAAATCTTCATTGCCTTTACAATGCTGGTGTTCGGAATGTGTCCTCCACGACAAAGATCTGTGAAATTGTCGTGTGTAACGAAAGTGATTTCTCCATCATTAAGATTAGAAATTAATTCTACTTTATATGGATTGTCTGCATACACTTTTAAAGCTTCTTCTTTAGAAACCGGATATAAAGAGAATGTAGAACCTTTTTTAGCATTTTCTAAAACTTTCTTTTCTATCTTTTCAAAATCTTTATCAGATAAACTTTCGTCACCAAAATCTACATCATAATAGAATCCTTTTTCGATGGCAGGGCCAATCGTCAACTTAGCATTAGGATAAAACTCAAGGATTGCCTGCGCCAAAAGGTGGGCAGAAGAATGCCAGAAAGCTTTCTTTCCAAGATCGTCATTCCAGGTCAACAATTGTACCGTAGCATCCGTGGTTATAGGTGTGGTAGTCTCTACTTGTTTGTCGTTTACAACTGCGGAAATGGTATTTCTAGCCAATCCCTCGCTTATAGATTTTGCCACATCTAGCGGAGTAACTCCCGCCTCGAATTCTCTGACACTATTGTCTGGAAGTGTAATTTTTATCATTGTTTACTAAGAAATTTTAAGATGCAAAAATACGCATTTTTTATATCTTTAAAAAATACTGACGTTATATTTCATTAAAAATACAATTTATTTCAAATTTTAGCGTTGGCAGAAATTGAAATTTTAAAATTTAAAGACTCATTTAAACAAAAAATACTAAGCTCTCACTTAGTATTATCTGTTTTTCCTGATTTATTTTTTGAAGACTTTTGAACATCTTCTTTATCTACATCAGAAGGATTTTGTTTTTCTGAAGATGCCGGAATATCTCTGAAATCTTCGTTCTGTTTTTTTGTTTCTGCAGAATTCGCAGATTCTTTCTTTTTTTTATCGTCTTTTGAATCCATAATTTTGAATTTTTAAAGTCCAAGAACACCGAGTTTCCCGGTCTGATCTTCGATTTTATAATTCAAAGCCTTTGCCAAAACGAAAATATTGTTGAGATTTTCCATCAATTGTTGGTGACCTTCACTTCTCAGTTTATTCTGATCAACAGATTTGATAGCGGTTTGCTTAGCTTTATTCTGAACATTTTTAATATCCTTCTCAGAAATCCTGTTGATGAAAGAATCATCGACAGACTGAATTTCCACACTTGGCGTAATTCTGATATCTGCATTGGGTAGCTCTCTGATAATCAATCTCTTGTTGATCGAGTCAACTTCCATTTTCATCTTGTTTAAATCATAGGAAACCTGAGCATTGGTTTTGGTGTACGTAATAATACTGTTGCTCGTCATTTCTTTTCCTAAGAATTCATAGCCGAATTTTGTTTTCTGCATGGCGGAAAAATCCTGTTCCAGAACAACCATTTTATTCATTTTAGAAATCTGATTGGTCAGAATATAATAATCTGACTTTTCTGTTTTTTCGGTTGGCTTAAAACAAGACCTGAAACTGAAGAAGAGAATCAGCATCAGCAAAACTCCCGCAATAAATGGAATAAGTAATCTTAAATTTTTCAATTTTCTTTTTTAAATATTTCCTTAATAACCGATGAATCATCTTTTTTCAGAATCTCAACAAGATCCCTTTCAATGTAGCCTGTTGTCGGCATCTCGATGATTCTTCCAATTTCCTTGCCATATTTTTGAACAATAATGGTAGGAACTTTAGAAACATTATATTTAGATTCTTCTCCGTTTGGAGATTCTTTCTTACGGTTCACCGCAATAATCGTCAGTCTTGAATCCGGATATTTTACTTCTTCCAAAATCTTCATCAATCTTGGAAAATCACGGTGACTGTCTTCACACCAGGTTCCCATAAAAACGACAAGATCATAAGCTGTAATTTTATTTTTTTTTAGTTCAGCTACAGCTTTCTGGTCCATTTGGTATTCATTGAACTCTTTCGTATACCATTCGGAATAAGGTTCTTTAACGAACTGATCTTTCAATTGCGCTCCTAGAAGCATTTTTCCATCGTTGGTTTCTACTTCACGGTTTACCACTGCTTTCTGAGCATAAGACTGTTGTGCAGCCAATGCCAAAACCGAAACGGTAAAAATATTCGTAATTAATTTTTTACAAATCATTTTTATATTATTTTTCATTGTATTTGTGAATCTTTGATTTCATCTATTTTTCAATTATTGTTTTTAAATCTGCAGGAGAATAGTATTTGTTTTTCAGAACTTTATGATCTGCTTTTCTGTACACATTAAATTTTTCTCCTGATTTTTCATAGAAAGATTCTACTTCTTTCGCCGCATAAAACTCAACAGTTTCCTGAGCCTGGTCTTCATTATCACAAGCTTTAGACATATTCGAACGCTGAACCTCATCAAATAACTCAACAAATTTATTGCCTAATCCGAACTCTAAAACTGCACCACTCAAAACGTACTGCAAATCACACAACGCATCTGCAATTTCTACGATATTATTATCTGCAATGGCTTGTTTTAATTCGTTTAATTCTTCCTGCAAAAGTTCAACTCTAAGATTGCATCTTTCCAGTGAAGGAATTTGCGGAGTATCTAAAATAGGAGCTTTAAAGGTTGTGTGGAATTCTGCTACTTGGTTCAGGCTGTCAATTTTATCCATGTTTTTTTTAATTTAAGGCAAATATAAAAATTAGGAATGACAAAACATCATTGATGATTAATGAAAGATGATTGATTTTAATAAAACAAAATCAAGCTATCATTTATTAATAATCATTCATCAATCATAAAAAAAGCTGCCCGTTTCCAGACAGCCTTCTTTCTCAAGGTTAATTAAGAAGATAATTAGTTTTTAATAAATCTTTTGGTGATTTCTCCGACCTGGATCATATAGGCACCTTTCACAAGACCACTTACATTCACAGATCCTCTCTGAAGTTTTCCTGAATTGATTAGTTTTCCACCCATATCGAAGATTTTGTAATCTTCACTTGCCGTATTTGAAACATTTAAAACATCTTTTGCAGGATTAGGATATAATTTAAGATCAGTAATCAGATCTTTAGTTACAAAATCATCACCTCTTCCTGATGAAACAATATTTAAGGTATAATCTTCAACCTGTCCGTACGTATAAGAACCGCAAGAAGATGAAGGAACTGAATTGTACTGCATCATTACTCTCATTCTTGTTGTTCCAATGGTTGGTGTCGAAGGAATGGTAATTGTTCCTGTTACCGGACTTGTCTGCGAACCTGTTTTTGTCCACGCTAATTCTCCGCTGTCAGTAAAATCGCCATCTCCGTTATAATCAATATAAACAGCATAAGCTTCGTTGTATTTGGTTGAAGTCCAAACCGGAGTTATAGAAACTGTATAAGCCGAACCTCTTGTAACATTTGTAGAAATTGCAGTAAAGTTTTCATAACCAGCAGTTCCATTTGAAGTATTGTTAATTGTTCCGAATTTTACATTTCCGATTCTTTCATCTGAAGTATTGGTTGCTGTTGCCGAACAATAAGTAACTGTACTTCCCGCAAGTGTGGTAACAGAAACGGTATTGCTTGAAACGGAATTGTTTCCTGCCGCATCTTTAGCTTTAACAGTGAAACTATACGTTGTAGAAGGCGTTAAACTCGTTACCGTGTAAGAAGTTGAAGCCGTAGATCCAATCAAAGATGAACCTTGATAAACATCATATCCTGTTACCACAACATTATCTGTTGCACCTGACCAAGAAAGATTCGTGGTGGTGGAAGTTGTTCCGGAAGCTGTCAAACTCGGAGCAGTCGGTGGAGTAGTATCTGTACTTCCCGAACCTGCATTTACAGTAATATTGGCATTATTTACATCAAAGAAAATATGATTCGAACCTTTTACCATAATTCTTCCTGTTGTTGTAGAAACATTTGGAATCATTACTGCTTGAGAGCCATCATTCGAAGTTCCTGCAAGTAGAGTAGTCCATGTATTCCCGTTGTCTGTAGACCAAAGAATGTCTACATTAGCTGCGTTTACACCATTTGCTGTAGTTCCTGCAACATTCCAGGTAACGGTTTGAGAAGTTCCACCGGAATAAGTGGTTGCTGTATTTTGAGAACTTACTGAGAAAGGTCCTGCAGTTCCGTTTACCGTAATCACTGCATCGTCAGAATTATTCCCTGAACCTCCTGCTCTATTATCACGAACGGTAAATCTGAAATTATATGATCTTGCAACATTTGATAAAGCTTCTACTGTGATTTCCGAACCAGCTGTAGTAGTTGCACCTGTTAAAACTGAAGCCATTCTTGGAAAATATCTTGTCGGCGAAGTTGTAGGAGTCCAGGATCTGAAAGTAGGGCCTGATGCTTTTGTTGCACTTGCCGCTGAACTCGCTCCCGTTTGTGAAGAAGATGCATTGTTCATTTGTTCCCAGATGTATGTTAAAGAATCTCCGTTTGCATCGGTTCCTGAACCTGTTAACATAAAAGGCGTTCCTTTCGGTATCGTGTAATCTAAGCCCGCATTTGCCGTAGGAATTGAATTTCCTGTACTTGAACTTGTTGGGCAGGTTTTAGCTTTAATATTATCTGTAATTTGCTGAATACTGATTGCATGGAAGAAAGCATCTGAATGCGGTTGAATATCCTGACTTGTAATTCCCGCATATCCCATAATAGTAGAGCCTGAACCTGGTTCCATATTCACTCCCGTTCCTTCATTACTCATTGAAAAAGTGTGATTTCCACCAAATTGATGACCTAATTCGTGCGCTACATAATCGATGTCAAAATTGTCTCCCGAAGGAATCGCATCTGCAGGAGAAGTATAACCACTTCCTTTTGAACCATTCACACAAACACAACCGATACAACCTGCATTTCCGCCACCTCCCGAAGCTCCGAACAAATGTCCGACATCATAATTAGCTTCTCCAATTACAGACGTTAAAGTTGATTGTAGCTGAGAATTCCAATTGCTCATTCCTGAAGCCGCAGAGTATGGATCTGAAGAAGCACTGGTGTAAATTACTGCATCATTATTGGCAATCAAAACCATTCTTGCTGAAAAATCTTTCTCAAAAACACCGTTTACACGGGTCATCGTATTATTCATCGCTGCTAAAGCGTTGGCTTTTGTTCCTCCAAAATAAGCAGTGTACTCCCCTGTACAGGATAAAGCAAGTCTGAATGTTCTCAGTTTAGCATCATCTGCGTTTGGTCTTGCCTGAAGATGATCCATTCCTGAAACTCCTTTTTGGGCAACATCGATTACGGTACATTCAAATTTGTTTAGATTATCTTTCTTGTCAGATTTTCTGTAAACAACATAAGTAGAAAGATCTTTTGTATAAGGTTCAATAAAAACAGCAGATTTATCATCATAAATCTCCATAGAAGATAAACCGAGTGGAGAAATACTGAAATAAACCGTAGAGTTTGAATCTCCAAAACCTTCTCCGACATAAGATTTAATATCGGGATATTTCGCAGCAAGCTGGGGATCAAAATTTGAATTTTCTCTCACTTTGAAATTTTCCATTTTTCCTTCAGAATTAGGGAAAGAAATGATAATTTCTGATTTTTCTCCAACAGCTAATCTTTTGGGCGCTTTTGTTAAAGCGTTTTTCAATCCATTAATATCTAAAGTATAGATTTTAGGACTGTTAATCGTTGATTTGTTTTCGAAAATTTCTGAATTTGCTTTTGTAGACGTTTCAGACCAGAGACGACCAGTCTGTGCGAATGAAATGCCTGAAACAAGCACTCCAATCACCAATAGTTGTTTTTTCATATAAATCTATTTATGATTATGGTATACCAAAACTAAATAAAAAATATTTACGAAAAACAAAATTATTTAAGAAAATTTTAGAATTTTCATACAAACTAATATGCAATACATTAAATATATATCAATTGTATTTCACATTAAAATGAAAATAGCACACGCAAAACACGTGTGCTATTCAATTTGTAATATTCTAACCCTTAAAATCTATCATCAGCAGTTGGCCCGTACAATCCGGGAACTTTATTTCCTGTAGATCTTAAGTAAACAACCAATTCACCTCTGTGATGATACAAATGATTATACAAAAACGAACGAATTACCTGAACTTTTGGCATTGGAGGAAAAAGTACATTTCCTTTCATTTCCATTTTCCATTCATTAAAATATGCGCTTTCATCGGAGTTTTCTATCACCTTTTGGGCTTTAGACACATTTTCTTCAAACTTAGCGACAATATTTTCTGCTTTAGAAATATCTCCTTTATCGTATGCGTAAGTTCCCATATCGAAAACATCCTGATTAAAAGTACTTTCAAACCAATTATAAACTTCTGCGATGTGGGAGGCTAATTGAGCCGTCGTCCAGTTTACATCCGAAGGTTTCCAATCTAAAGCACTGTCCGGAATTGCTTTTAAAAGTTTTCTTGTATTTTCTGCTTCATGCAGAAATTCGCCTAATAACGCTTGTTTAATCATTTGTGAAAATTTTAGAAAAAATTATTTCGTAATATCTCTTCCGATAACCAATCTCTGGATTTCAGAAGTTCCTTCTCCGATTGTACACAATTTAGAGTCTCTGTAATATTTTTCAGCTGGAAAATCTTTTGTATATCCGTAACCACCAAAAATCTGAACTGCATTATTAGAAATTCTCACACAAGCTTCAGATGCATACAATTTTGCCATTGCCCCTTCTCTTGTCATTTTCTGTTTTGCGTTCTTTAAAGTAGAAGCTCTTTGAATCAATAATTCTGCAGCATCAATTTCTGTTGCCATATCTGCCAACATAAAATTAATTGCCTGGAAATCTGCAATCGACTTCCCGAACTGCTTTCTTTCTTTTGCATATTTTAAAGCTGCCTTGTAAGCTCCTCTTGCTGTCCCTAAACTTAATGCAGCAATAGAAATTCTGCCACCGTCAAGAATTTTCATTGCCTGTTTAAAACCTTCACCAACTTCTCCTAATCGGTGAGAATCAGGAACACGAACATTATCAAAAATAAGTTCAGCAGTTTCAGAAGCTCTCATTCCAAGCTTGTTTTCTTTTTTACCGGAAGTAAAACCTGCCATTCCTTTTTCCAAAACGAAAGCTGTCGAATTATTTTTAGCACCCACTTCACCAGTTCTGGTCATGACAACGGCAATATCACCTGAAATTGCATGAGTAATAAAGTTTTTTGCCCCATTGATAACCCATTCGTCACCATCCTTAACAGCAGTAGTAGACATTCCTCCCGAATCCGAACCTGTATTGTGCTCTGTTAATCCCCAAGCTCCGATTACTTTTCCGGTAGCTAATTGTGGAAGCCATTTGTTTCTTTGCTCTTCGTTTCCGAATTCATAAATGTGATTCGTACAAAGTGAGTTGTGTGCAGCAACTGAAAGACCAATTGATGGGTCAACCTGAGAAATTTCATCCAGAATAGCAACATATTCGTGATAACCAAGACCAGAACCACCATATTCTTCAGGAATTACAATCCCCATGAACCCCATATCACCCAACTGGTGAAAAAGTTCCTTAGGAAAAGTCTGACTTTCGTCCCACTCCATAATATTAGGTCTGATATTTTTCTCAGCAAATTCTTTTGCTGTTTCCGCTATCATCTTAATGTTGTTCATCGTTTCTGTATTCATATTATAATCGTTATTTCCCAAAGATACTTAAATTGCGGAAATACGAAAATAATTTGTAAATAAGATTGGATATTAAAATTAATTATTTAATTTTCAACTAATTACAATCAACCAATTAACATAATATTAATAGCAATTATTAGTTTTAGAAATATTTATTTCCTAATTTAGTCCCCCAATTTTAACTGAATGAAAAAACTTTTACTTCCTGTACTTTTTTTAACCACATTTATGTCTGCACAAGTTCCTGCCGGATATTATGACGGAACATCGGGATTGACAGGATATGCATTAAAAACAAAACTGCATGATATTATTTCTTCTAAAAATATCAACTGGCATTATGGTGATCTTACCAATTATTATAATCAGACGGATTTGGATAAATATTATGATCACGGCCCAACCAATACAACCATTTTATTAGATATTTATTCTGAAATTCCGAACGGACCTGATGCCTATGAATATACAACGGCAAATATTATCGGTTCAGCAAATGCGGAAGGGTTAGGCTGGAACAGAGAACATATGATGCCGCAAAGTACATTTTACAGTAATTATCCGATGTATTCTGATCTGTTTTATGTTGTTCCGACGGATGCGAGAATTAATCAGCTGAGGAGCAATTATCCATATGGAATCGGAGGTACAACAAATTATTACACCTTTACAAACTCTTCTAAGATTTCAAACAGTGCAATTCCAAACTATGTCTACACAGGCCGGGTCTATGAACCGATCGATGAATTCAAAGGTGACGTAGCGAGAAGCTTACTGTATTTTGCAGTAAGATATGAAGGAAAACTAGGAACTTTTAACTATAACAATAATGCGAATCCTGTCTCTGACACCAATCCTTTAGACGGAACAGAAGAAAGAGCATTTGAGCCCGGTTATATCGCAATGCTTATTCAATGGCATAATCAGGATCCTGTTTCTCAAAGAGAAATTGACAGAAACAATGCAGTTTACAATTTACAGAAAAACAGAAATCCATTTATTGATAATCCGGCTTGGGTAAGTGCAATTTGGGGACAAACTACGGATTCTGTAGCGCCTTCAAACCCAAGCAATTTAACAGTAACTCAAAACAGTGCTTATTTTACAACACTAAGCTGGACACCAAGTACAAGCACAGATGTGATTGGGTACAAAATTTATCAAAACGGAACTTTAATCGGCATCTCGAAAACCAATTCTTTCACAGCAGATCATTTAACACCTTCTACAGCTTATACTTTTACTGTTAAAGCTTATGACAATGGATATTTGCTTTCAGGCGACAGCAATACCATTTCAACAACAACATTAGCAACAGATGTTTATGCAAAAGATTTAATGGTTACAAAATATCTTGAAGGAACAGCCAATAATAAAGCAATTGAAATCACCAATAAAACAGGTCATCCTGTTAATTTAAACGATTACAGATTGTCAATTCAGTTTCCGAGCGGAACAAATTATTATTTTCCGGCACCTTTTGAATTAGAAGGAACGGTTCAGAATAACGAAACTTTTGTGATTTTGAATCCTGAAGCTAACTTTTCCTGTTTCACCATCAATCAGGCAAAATTTGTCACAGCAGCTCCACAAATGACCTTTTCCGGAAGCCAGTATCTGGAGCTGAGATACAAATCGACAACCGTGGATGCAATTGGTACTTCAAGCATTAATAATTCTTCTGTTTTAGGAAATGTGTCTTTATATAGAAAAGCAACAATTAATCAACCTGCAACAACTTTCGATATCAATGAGTGGGATTCGTATGCAAGCAATTATTGCCAGAATTTAGGAACGCTATCAACCTCAGATATTGAATTATTGGCAGAGAAGCAATTTAAAATTTATCCAAACCCTATTAATGAAAACATTTTTGTAAGCGGAAAAACTGAAAATATTCAGAATGCTCAGATTTTAGATTTCTCAGGACAATTGATTTATACAGAAAAAGTTCCGTTTAAGAATAAGAAAAATATCTCTGTACAGAATCTAAAAACAGGTCTTTATTTACTAAAGCTTGATGATAAAGCTTATCAGTTCATTAAAAAATAAAAATAGCAGAATATTAAATACAAAAACTTCGTTCAAAAAATGGCGGAGTTTTCTATTTAACTTAATGATATTTATAAGCAGAAAAGCTAATATTCAATATATATAATCAATTTTACTTATATTTTTTATTTATAAGTAATTATCATTATATTTGCAAAATGATAGCGGTCATTACCGGTGATATAATAAATTCGCAACACGCAGAAACAGAAGTTTGGATCAACAAGCTTAAAAATCTTCTCGAAAAATGGGGAAGCGCTCCTCAAACATGGGAAATCTACAGAGGAGATGAGTTTCAGTTCAAGTGTGGTATTGATGATGTTTTCTGGCGTTTCTTAGCCATAAAATCTCTTATAAAAAGTCAGGAAAATTTAGATGTAAGAATTGCGATCGGCATCGGTCTGGAAAATTTTTCCTCTGAAAAAATCACAGAATCCAATGGTTCGGCTTACGTCAATTCTGGAAGATTATTGAATGATCTGAAAAGCGACGGACACACTGTATCTATTAAGACATCCAACGATTCTGTTGACAGAGATTTAAATATGCTATTAAAATGGGCTTCAAAAGATTTTGATAACTGGACAATGGCAACTTCCGAAATCATTCACGAAATGATCATGAATCAGGATATTACACAGGAAGATCTCGCAAAGAAATTCGCCATTTCACAGTCCTCAATCAGCCAGAGACTGAAACGTGCAAACTACGAGCTGATCGTAGAAACCAATCAATATTTTAGAAAGAAAATTTCAGAATTGTAAGATGATTTTTATTCAACTCATATTGGCACATTTACTCGGAGATTTTATTCTTCAGCCAAATTCTTGGGTTGCAGATAAGGAAAACCGCAAACTAAAAAGTCCTTATTTATACTTTCATGTTCTGATTCACACCGTTTTAAGTTTAATCTTCATGTGGGATTTAAAACTTTGGTGGGTTGCCATATTGGTGGGAGTTTCTCATTTTATTATTGATGCATGTAAATTGAGTTTCCAGAATAATCAGACAAAAAAAAGATGGTTTTTCATTGATCAGGCGCTTCATGTAGCAGTAATTGCCGTTGTTTCTCTTTGTTTTAATGAATTTAATTTTGAATTTTTAAAAAACCAGGAATTTCTGAAAATTGTAATGGGAGCTTTGTTTTTAACGTCACCTGCTTCAATTTTCATAAAAATATTATTGTCTTCATGGACTCCCGTTACGGAAGAAGAAGGAAACCTGCAAACCGAATCTTTATCGAGTGCAGGAAAATATATCGGAATTTTAGAACGATTATTGGTCTTCACTTTTATCGTGGTCGATCTTTGGGAAGGCGTAGGTTTTATGGTGGCAGCAAAATCTGTTTTCAGGTTCAGTGATTTGGCGCAGGCAAAACAGAGAAAACTGACTGAATACGTATTAATCGGGACATTATTAAGTTTCGGAATCGCTGTTTTAACAGGAATTTTAATAAAATAAAATAATAAATCTAACTATAACCGAAAACTTTGAATCTCGAAGTTTTCTAAAGTAAAAAGTAAAAATTATGAGTCAAAAGCTAGAAATGTTGTACGAAGGTAAAGCAAAACAAGTATTTGCTACCGAAAATCCCAATGAAGTAGTAGTACGTTTTAAAGACGATGCTACAGCATTTAATGCTCAGAAAAGAGGTTCTGTAGATTTGAAAGGAGAGATGAACAACGCCATCACTACTTTAATCTTTGAATATTTAAATGAAAAAGGGATTAAAACTCATTTCATCAAACAATTAGACGAAAGAGAGCAATTGGTAAAAAAAGTATCAATTATTCCTTTGGAAATGGTCGTGAGAAACTATTCTGCAGGAAGCATGGCTCAGAGATTAGGAGTTGAGGAAGGAATTAAATCTCCTGTTACTATCTTCGATATCTGCTACAAAAAAGACGAATTGGGAGATCCACTGATCAACGATCACCACGCTGTTTTCTTAGGTGCTGCAACGTACGAAGAGCTTGATGAAATGTATGAATTAACTTCAGACATCAATGAAATCTTAATCGATCTTTTCGACAAAATGAACATCATCTTGGTTGATTTCAAAATCGAATTAGGAAAAACGGCAGATGGTGAAATTATCCTTGCTGACGAAATTTCTCCGGATACTTGCAGACTTTGGGACAAAGATACAATGAAGAAGCTGGATAAAGACAGATTCAGAAGAGATCTTGGTGAAGTTACTGAAGCTTACGTTGAGATCTACAACAGACTGAAAGTTGCTCTTGGCAAGTAGACTTGAGAAGTTAGAGGTTAGATATTCGAAGTTAGTATGAAATCGCACCGGATAGAAGATCTTAAAGTTTGGAGTAAATCCATGGCTCTGGTAAAAGAAGTTTATTTGGTTACGGCAGAATTACCAAGTGAAGAAAAATTTGGTTTACTGTCTCAAATTAGAAGATGTGCTGTTTCAATACCTTCAAATATTGCAGAAGGAGCGGGAAGAAATAATAAGAATGAATTTTATCAATTTCTTGGGATTGCATTTGGTTCAACCTATGAATTACAAACACAGTTACAATTATTGATAGAGTTAGATTTTATTTCTGAAACTAAAATTGTTCCTTTAAAACAACTTTTAGCTGAAATACAGAAAATGATTTATTCATTAAAGACAAGTTTAAAATTATAATTGAAGTTAACTTAGACTAATTTCTAGCATCTAATATCTAACTTCTAATATAGAAAAAATAGAAATGAAAAGTTTAGACATTCATAAAAGTGAATATTTAAAACAGTTTGAAACCCAAACGTATGGAAGAAATCTTTTCAGAACGCAGGAAGAAGAAAGATTAGACGCTCCCAATGAGGAGTGCGGTATCTTCGGAATGTATTCTGATGGTGATTTGGATACGTTTTCGCTTTCACAGTTCGGGCTTTTTGCGCTTCAGCACAGAGGTCAGGAAGCTTGTGGTATTTCTGTTCTTAAAGACGGGAAAATCACGAATATGAAGGATGAAGGATTGGTTTTGGACGTTTATAAAGAGATCGCCGATCCTGAAACTTTTATGGGAAATTCTGCAATCGGGCACACCCGCTACACGACTGCAGGAGACAAAAAGAAATATAATTTCCAGCCGTTTTTCGCAAAAAACGAATATGACCAGATTATCCTTTCGATTGCGCACAACGGTAATTTGACCAATGCGAAGGAACTGAAAGCTCAGTTGGAAGCGGAAGGTGTTGTTTTCAGAGCAACTTCGGATTCTGAGGTTATTTTAAGATTAATTCAGAAAAATCTTGATCTTGGTCTTCGTGGAGCGATTAAAGCAACGATGGAAAAGATTGAAGGAGCGTATTCAGTTGTCGGAATGACGAGAAATAAATTTTTCGCATTCAGAGATTTCAACGGAATCAGACCTTTGGTTTTGGGAGCAATCAACGAAAATTCTTACGTGGTAGCTTCGGAATCTGTTGCTTTAGATGCTGTTGGAGCTCAGTATGTTCGTGATATTTTACCGGGAGAAATTATTTATACCAATGAAAACGAACCTGGAAAACTTCACTCGATCATGGTGGATGAATCAAAGGCAAAACAAAGAATCTGCTCTTTCGAGTACATTTATTTCGCAAGACCTGACTCATCTTTAGAAAATATCAACGTTTACGAAATCAGGGAAAAATCTGGGGAGAAAATCTGGGAACAGGCTCCGGTAGAAGCTGATGTTGTCATTGGAGTTCCGGATTCCGGAGTTCCTGCTGCGATTGGTTTTTCTAAGGCTTCAGGAATTCCTTTCCGTCCGGTTCTGATTAAAAACAGATACATCGGAAGATCTTTCATTGTACCGACTCAGGAAATGAGAGAAAGGGTAGTGAACCTGAAACTGAACCCGATTATTTCTGAAATTAAAGATAAAAGAGTAGTAATCATCGACGATTCTATCGTTCGTGGAACAACTTCGAAAAGATTGGTTAAGATCCTGAAAGATGCAGGGGTGAAGGAAATTCACTTCAGAAGTGTTTCTCCGCCGATTATTGCGCCTTGTTATTTAGGAATTGATACGCCTTCGAAAGACGATTTGATTTCTGCCAATATGACCACAGAAGAGCTTAGAGATTATTTGGGAGTAGATTCTCTTGAATTCTTAAGCACAGAAAACTTAAAAGTAATTTTAGGTTCTGCCAACCACTGTTTCGGGTGTTTTACAGAGGAATATCCTGTAGGAAAAGGAGAAGAGGTAGAGTTATTTAATTAATTCTTAATTATATAAAATAGAAAAGGTCAGAACTCGTTTTGAGATCTGACCTTTTTTAGTTTTAAATTATCTTAGAATTTATAAGCAACCCCAACCTGGAATAGATTATTTCTGATCGCATCACCAGGATTGTTTTCTGCAATATCCGTAACTCCGGCAACGAATCTAGCGGTAAGTCCGAATTTCTGATCAAAATAATAACCAGCACCAAGACCTATACCAAGATCAAAACCTTTGAATAGATCATCTACATCTGCAGAACCTGCATCACCTTTAACTTTTTTGTTGATTGCAAAACTAAACTGTGGGCCAGCTTCTACATACAATTTTGGTAAAAGGTTATATTGAAGCATCACAGGAACAGAAATGTAATCAAGATTCAACCTTACATCAGACATTCCTTCAAACTTGGCACCCATCCCGTTGTATAAAACCTCAGGCTGAACACTGAATGAACTTGCAACAGGAATGTTTGCAAAAACACCACCGTAAATTCCGGCTTTTGCTTTGAAAGCATCATCATTGATTGAAGCCACGTTTAATCCGGCTTTAACTCCGAATGTTACAGATGAAGAAGATTCTTTAGCTTTTTCCTGAGCAAAAGATAATGAACTTACAGCGATAGCAAGTCCTAAAAATAGTTTTTTCATAGCTTTCGTTTTTAATTTGTTTATTATTGAAAAACTATCGCAATTTGCATCAAAAATCTTGCCAATTTATAATTAAAATCAAATAAAAATGTCAGATTCATTACAGAATCTGACATTTTTTTATTGAAATTAAGATTGTTTTTTCTTAGAATTTAAATGCTAAACCTACCTGGAATACATTATTTCTGATGGCATCAGAATTACCTTGTCTGTTTTTAGCAATATCAGTAACACCAGCTACATATCTTGCAGTCAGACCAATGTTATCTGTAAAATAATAACCAGCTCCTAAACCGATACCAACATTAAATGTGTTGAAATTATCCTTATAGTTTCCTGATTCTGCCAATACATCATTATTGGTTTCATTTTTAGCTTTATTCTTTGCGCTTACCATAAAACCAAACTCAGGACCTGCTTCAACGTATAAATTTGGAATAAAGTTATACTGGAACATTACCGGAACTGTAATATAGTCTAAATGATTTGCATAAGAATATCTGTTACCTGCCACTACATAATCATACTTATCACCATATTGAGAATATAAAACCTCCGGCTGGATGCTGAAAGATTCTGCTACAGGAATATTGGCAAATACACCTGCGTTAAAACCTATTTTAGATCCCTGATCTTCCAATGTTTCATCATTAGATAATGAAGAAACGTTCATCCCTGCTTTAATCCCGAATTTTACTGGTGAAGCAGAAGACGAAGTCGTTTGTGTAGTCTGAGCAAAAGCCAAAGATGTTGACAATACTGCTATTCCTAAAATTAACTTTTTCATAACTTAAATTTTTAATATTTACTAATTCTAATTTTTCTAATTTTAAATTTTACTACCAAACTTTTTGAGTTTGACGATTCGAATCTTTCAAATTGCTTGCCAAAACTATTTCTGCATATTTTAAACAAACAAAAAATACCCTTCTAAAAGTGAAGAGTATTTCGTAATGTTTTAAAAGTCAATATATTAATTTAGAATCAGATATTATGTTATGAATATAAAATTTATTATAAACTGGTTTAAAATTTTAGTTTAAAATCTAAAATCCGCTAATATTTTTATAGAAATTAATCGATTTTTGAATATTTTCTGTCGAACATTGATGGTCGAAAACACAAGAACCAATTCCCGAAAGCAATGAAAAGTTAATTTTTGCATCTGTATTTTTCTTATCATTCAGCAATAAATCGAAAATTTTATCTTCTTTAAATCCTGTAATATCAATATAAGAGAAGTATCTCGCTATGTTTTCTGTAATAATTTCACAATCTTCTTTATTTATTAAACCTTCAAGATAGGAAAGATGAGCTTCACAAATCATTCCTAAAGCAACTGCTTCACCGTGAAGAATCAGATTCTCACTTTCAAGACATAAACTTTCAATAGCATGACCAATCGTATGCCCGAAATTCAGAGTTTTTCTCACATTTTTCTCATGGAAATCTGCATTGACAACTTCCTGTTTAATTTCCAGCGACTTACGAATAAAAGGTTCAACTCCAACCGGATCTAAATGTTGAAGCTGAATTAGATCTTCCCAATGTTTTTTATCGGCAATCAAACCATGCTTCAGCATTTCGGCAAAACCGCTTTTCAGTTCTTTTGCAGGAAGTGTATTTAAAAATCCCGGATAAACATAAATCTGTTCAGGAAAAGAAAAAGTTCCCACCATATTTTTATAATGCATCAAATCAATTCCGGTTTTTCCACCGATTGAGGCATCACACATCGAAAGTAAAGTGGTCGGAATATTAATAAATTGAATTCCTCTTTTGTAAGTTGATGCTACAAAGCCGCCCATATCGGTAATTACACCACCACCAAGATTAATAACCAAAGCCTTTCTGTCTGCACGCATTTCGGTCAGAATCTCCCAAAGCTGATTTGCCGTCTGAATATTTTTCATCTCTTCACCTGCTTCAATTTCAAGAATTTCAAAAGCAATATCTGTTTCTAAATTTCCTAAAAGTACGGGAAGACAATATTCATGTGTATTTTCATCCACCAAAATAAAAACTTTGCTGAATGATTTTTCGGTCATGAATTGATTAAGCTGCGAAAAATTTTCATCTAATAAGGTAATCATTGTATGATTTTTTAATAATTAAAGATATACTGTGCTACAAAGTTATGATTCTTAATTTTTAACTCGTTACTAAATTGACTATCTTTGCACAAATATTTAGCATGAGCAGAGACCATAATTCAGGAAGACCCAAGAAACCAAGAAGTTCAACAAGAAATAATTCTGATGATTCTCGCGCTTCAAGATCAGGAAACTCCGGATCAAAACCTTTCAAAAAATCTTTCCCTAAAGCAGGAGAAAGAAATTCGGATTCCAGAAAAAGCGGTGGCACGAGTTACCAGGATCGAATGGACAAGAAATTCGGAAAAACTGAACAGAAAGACTTTATTACCAATTCGAGTGAAGAAAGAAAAACTTTTGGAAAATCTGCTCCGAAAAGAGGCGGAAGCAGACCCAATTCTTTTGACACCAGAGATAAATACGAAAGAGGTAGTCTGAAATACGGCAGAAGACCGGGAACTGAAAGCAGAGAAGACAAAAATAAATCTTTCGTTCAGAAAAGAAGACTGAGCAAAATTGATAAAGATATTCATAAAGATACCATCCGTCTTAATAAATACATTGCCAACTCAGGAATTTGCAGCAGGAGAGAAGCTGATGAGCTGATTACTCAAGGTTTGGTAGAAGTAAACGGAAAAGTGGTAACTGAAATGGGTTATCAGGTTCAGAAAACCGATAAAGTTGTTTTTGACGGACAAAATATTACTCCTGAAAAACCTGTTTATGTTCTTCTAAATAAACCAAAAGGATATATTTCTACCACAAAAGACGACAAAGCAAGAAAAACTGTAATGGATTTGGTTGCAAATGCCTCTCCATACAGAGTTTTCCCTGTTGGAAGACTTGACCGTTCTACAACCGGAGTCATCCTGTTGACAAACGACGGGCACATGACGAAGAAATTAACGCACCCATCTTTTGATGCTAAAAAAATCTATCATGTTACTTTAGATAAAAAATTAACGCACGAAGATATGAAGCTTATTGCTGAAGGAATCCGTTTGGATGAAGGGGTTGCAACAGTTGATCAGATTTCTTTTATTGAAGGAAAACCTAAAAATGAAGTAGGAATTGAAATTCATATCGGCTGGAATCGTGTCATCAGAAGAATTTTCCAAAGATTAGGGTATGAAGTTGAAGCGCTTGACAGAGTAATGTTTGCTGGATTAACCAAGAAAAACATCAAAAGAGGTCATTGGAGAATTTTATCGGAACAGGAAGTGAATAACTTGAAAATGCTTTAAAGAGTTATATGTTTCGAATTATGAGTTATGAATTTTGATTCTGCTCATAATTTTAAATTAAAAAGAAGAAAGACGTTGAATTTGTTCAACGTCTTTTTTATGTAAGAAAATGAGTAAAATTTTCAGCTTGAAAAATTATAACTCATAATTAATAATTCATAACTTAAAAAACTATCCCAAAACCGTCACTCCTTTCTGCAGCATTTCAAAAATGGCATCTTTTCCGTTATCCGGTTTTACATTCACAGCACGGGTTCCATTGAAATGAAGACAAGTAATATAACCATTCGCAACTGCGTCCAGACAAGTAAATTTCACACAATAATCTAAAGCTAAACCAACGATTTCCACCAATTGAATATCATGGTATTTCAGGAAATCATCCAATCCTGTTTTCATAAAATGATTGTTGTCCTGAAAGCCACTATATGCATCAATCTCGGTATTTTTTCCTTTTTGAACAATGTGGGTTACTTTATCACGATTTAAGTCTTTATGAAATTCTGCTCCGAAAGTTCCTTCAATACAATGATCCGGCCACATAAACTGCGGAACACCATTCAAAATAATGCTTTCACCAACTTTTCTTCCGTTGTTGCTGGCAAAACTTTTATGATTTGAAGGATGCCAATCCTGAGTAAGAACAACCTGCTCGTAATTATTTTCTTCCATAAGAAGATTGATGTAAGGGATTATCTCGTTAGCTCCAGGAACCGCAAGCGCTCCTCCTTCACAGAAATCATTCTGTACATCGACTATTATTAATGCTTTTTTCATATCTAAGATGATCGAATTTTTGATAAATGTATAAAAATTATTACTCAAAAAATTATCCAAAAACGAATTATCGGACAAAACGGCATTCTGAAAAGTATTTAAATCTTTAAAACCATTCTCCAATAGTTTATCTTTGTAATAAATAAAGTTTATATGTCATTTGAATCATTAGGATTATCAAGCAATATTATTCGTTCTGTTAAAAAAATAGGCTACTTAAAACCTTTTCCGATTCAGGAGCAAGCCGTTCCTGTTATTTTAAAAGGAAAAGATCTGATGGGAATTGCACAGACCGGTTCAGGGAAAACAGCTTGTTTTGTAATGCCTATTTTAGAGAAACTACAAAATGCAGAAGCTAAAAAAGACCGTAATATTCAGATTTTGATATTGGTTCCTACACGAGAACTGGCAATTCAGATTGATGAGGTTTTCAAAGCTTTTACTGAAAATCTGAAACGTGAAATCCGTACAATGGCAGTTTATGGCGGAGTTTCTATTAATCCACAGATGAAAGGCATGTTTGGCGTTGAAGTTCTTATTGCTACTCCAGGCCGTTTATTGGATTTGATCGATCATAATGCTTTGAGTATTTCCCAAATTCAGCATTTGGTTGTTGACGAAGCAGATAAAATGTTTCAACTGGGTTTCGGTGAAGAAATGAATAAACTTTTTGCCATGATGCCTGTTACAAAACAAGTCACATTATTTTCAGCGACCCTAAATGACAAAGTTTCTGAAATAAAAGAAAGGTTATCAGTTAATCCTGTTATTATTGAAATAAAGAAAGACGAAGTAGAAATTGACAATATCGAGCAATTGGCATATCATGTTGCTCCAGAAAACAAAGGTCCCTTTTTAAGATATTTAATTAAGGAAAAGAAGGTTGAGAAAGCTTTAATTTTTGTTTCATCAACAAGATCTGCAGATAATTTAGTAGAAAAATTAAAGAAAAATAAGATAAAAGCTGTTGCCATCCACAGCCAAAAATCGCAGGGCGCGCGCAGAAATAACCTGGAAGAATTTAAAGTAAATGGGGCACAAATTCTGGTTGCAACAGATTTAATTGGCCGGGGAATCCACATCGAATCTTTGCCATGTGTTATTAACTATGAATTGCCTCGTTCACCCTTAGATTATGTTCACAGAATCGGAAGAACAGGTCGTGCCGGAGAAACAGGAACAGCCATTTCAATTCTCACCGATGATGAGTTGCAGCATTTCAGAGTGATTCAAAAGAAAATGGGAAAAAAAGTTGCACTGCAAAGAACGGAAGGAATCGATTTGCATGGTTATTAATTTTTTCTTGCTTTATTGAGATGATTTTATTTACTAAATATTAAACTCTATAATTAAAGATGAACAACTTAGAGCAAAAGAAATATCCGATGGGGCGGTTTGAAGTTCCTGAAGATATTTGTGACATCAAATTAAACGATTATATAAAAGTCATTAAAAATTTTCCGGACAGATTAAAAAATCTGATTGAGAATTTCAATGATGAACAGCTTGACACTCAGTACAGGAAAGGCGGCTGGACGGTGAGACAACTTATCAATCATATCGCAGACAGCCATATCAACAGTTTGATGCGTTTAAAATTAGCTCTTACCGAAGAGAATCCTACCATAAAACCTTACGACGAAGCAAAATGGGCAGAACTTCAGGACAGTGTAAATATGCCTATAAAACCTGCTATGCGAATGATTAAAGGCACTCATCAAAGATGGACACATCTGCTAAAATCGATGACGAATAAACAATTTGAAAGAACTTTTCACCACCCTGAGCAAAATAAAAATTATGATCTGAGAACCTATCTTGCTCACTATGTGTGGCACTGCAATCATCATTTTGCTCATATAGAAAACCTAAAGAAGGAAAAAAACTGGCAGTGAAAAGTCTTCATAAAGAAAATGATTTCAACGAAATGAAAATAAGAATTGCCAGGCTTTCAGAAGATTCAAAACGAAAGTGGGGAAGAATGAACGCAGCACAAATGCTGTGTCATTGTAATCTTATTCTTCAGATTTCTCTAAAAAAGATCGAATTACCAGAGATTAACATCCTTTTCAGAACCATTGGTATATTCACAAAAAAAGAAATGCAGATATTCGATAACGGAATTCCGCACAATATGCCATGTTTTCGAAAAGTAATCGTTAATTTTGAATGTGATTTTGAACAGGAAAAAACAAAACTTCTAAAAACTCTTGATGAGTATCAGGAAGCATTCAGGAGGAATCAACTTCCGGGCAGACATGTACTTTTCGGAAAAATGACAGAAAAAGACTGGGGATTTCTGGAGTATAAACATCTTGATCATCACTTAAAACAGTTTAGTATATGAGTTTTATAGATAAAATATTTGGCGGAAAACAGGAACAGGGAGACACAAAATCTTTCTGGAAGACTATAAAATCTGAAGACGATTTAGAGAAGGCAATTAAAGAATCTTATGAACATAAGGTTGCGATTTTTAAACATTCTACAAGCTGCTTTATCAGTAAAACGGTTCTGAAAAACTTTGAAAAAGAAATAGAAACTTCCGAAGATCAGAATGCAAGCTTCTATTTTCTGGATCTTCTTGCTTTCAGAGCTATTTCGAATAAAATTGCTGAAGATTTCGGAATCCGTCATGAAAGCCCTCAACTTATTGTAATCGAAAACGGAAAACCCATCAGCAACGCATCTCATCAGGATATATCTTTAAGCCAGATCGCTATATGACAAACATTCAGAATTATTTAGCCAAAGTTTTTGAAGTTCCTGCCGATAAACTGAACATGTGTACTTTGCAATATGAATCTAAAAAAATCGCAAAACACGAATTTCTTCTGCAACACGGTGAAGTTTGCCGAAACACATTCTTTGTCGAAAAAGGTCTTCTGAGAATGTATTCTATCGACAAAAACGGTAAAGAGCATATCATACAGTTTGCTCCGGAAAACTGGCTGATTGGTGACCGAAGCAGCCTTTATTTTAACGAAAAATCTAATTATTTTATTGAAGCGGTGGAAGATTCTGAAGTTTTGTTTCTGCAGCCTGATTTTTTCAATAAGCTTTTAGAAGAATTTCCGAACAGTATTGAAAGAAATGATCTGATTATTCAGAAACATGTAAAAAGTTTACAGGATAGGATTAATTCTTTATTAGGAGAAACTGCGGAAGAAAGATATTTAAAATTCATTAAAATGTATCCTGATCTCTTACTGAGAGTTCCGCAATGGATGATTGCTTCGTATTTGGGAATCACTCCCGAAAGTTTAAGTCGTGTACGAAAAGAACTGGCCAAAAAGAATTTTGTTACCGATAAATAAAAATCATATTTAAAACAATAAAATCACCACACCAAACAACTAATCGTTGTTCAGTGTGGTGATTATTCTATTAAGATATTCTTGTTCCCTTAACACTTTTTCGTAAGACTGTTTTGCATAAGAAGGCGAGAGCTGAAAACCGTCAGAATGAATCTGATAACTGTCATTTTCAACATATCCTGTAAAATTCACCGTATATTCGTGAATAAACTTTTCTATTACCTTCCTTTTAATTTCGCACAATGTACTGTTCTTAATTTTCTGCAGAGAATTTAGGATAAAAGATTTATCTCCATTGAAATTAATTACCTGTGTAATCATTGCAAAATTGCTTATCGGCTTATTATTCGTTTCATGAACAACAGCGTGCGGATCATCTTCGAATATCATGATTTTTAGTTTTAAGGGGTTAAACTTTAAAGAATAATTTTAAACAGTAGCTTTACCTTCAACTCCGTCGGAGTTATCGGTTTTATTTCCGGTAAGAGCTGCAGTCACAAAGGTTATCATACTTACCAATTTACCTGCTTTTGTATCCCAATAATAGGTATCTTTCGGCTCTACACGAATGATGGTAACTGTAGGATCGTCTTTACCGTCGAACCAGGCGTTTGCCATTGCAGACCATTTTTCTTCGATGGTGGAGCGGTCTTTATAAATAGATGCTTCACCAAATACAGATAGATATTCCGAATCCGAATTATTCATAAATATGAGCTGCACTCTTTTATCATCTTTAATCTCAAAATTTTTGTTGCTGGTATCACTGCTGATAAACCAGAGATTTCCGGTTTCATCGGTTTCCTGCAGACTCATAGGACGTGTATTGATTGGGAAATTTTCAAGATTGGTACAGAACATACATATTTTTGCTTTTTCTGAAATCTCTTTAATTTTTTTTACCGCTTCTTTGTGAATTAAGTTTTCTGTTGACATAATATTTATATTTTGTTATTGTGGTGTATTGAGAATTTTTTTCTCGGTATTTTTTTTGGATTCAAAAACCTAACCAAAATATAAAATTGCTAAAAAAAATATTATATTAATACAAAAAAACAATAATTTAACATTTATAACATACAATAATACTGATTTAGAAGATTATTATGATCTGAATCATAATACGATTCAACATAATATAGTATATTTGTAGACTAGTTTTTATTTTTAATTTAAACTAAAAATACCACCAAAAAAATATTATGAAAAAATCAGTATTAATCTTATTAATGGGGTTAATCGTTTTGAGCTGTAGTAAAAAAGGATCTGAAACGCAGACCGATACAGCAGATACGATTGCTCCCGGAACAGTTCCGGTGCAACCTGACACCATGTCAAATCCAGCAATTCCGGAAGATAGCCCAGTCACAACCATCCCGGAGGATTCTGCTCAGACAACCAGATAAGCTGGGAAGTAATGATCATATTTATGAGGTTTCATAGATATTCATCATACTAATTTTTGTACAAGTTTATATTAAATTTTTAATGGTTAAACTGAAATAATTATATTCAATGAGTATAAAAGATTTTGATATTTATTAATACTAAATACCGGAATTCAGTAAAATATTAAATACTGACACTATTTATTCCGACGCTATCACGTTACTTTAAACACTGTTTCACCCAAATATTTACTCATATCTTTTGTGAAGATTACCATCACAACCACTTCAAAACATTAGAAATTATGGTTATCAGTCAAAAAATTCTCGAATCTGCGGGAGCTGTCACCAAAAACTTCGGTCCCTCGGAAAACATTTTTACTGAAGGCGAATCTGCCAATTATTATTTTCAGATCGTTTCAGGAACTGTTAAAATGAACAATTATGACGAATCAGGAAAAGAAAGCATCCAAACCCTTCTGAAAGACGGAGACTGTATCGGAGAATCGCTTCTCTTTACGGACAGAAAATATCCCATGAATGCTGTTACCCTGAATCCATGTGAAGTCTTAAGCCTGAAGAAAGAGAAATTTCTTTCATTATTGGTTGAAAATCCGAAACTTTGTTTTGATATGAACAAATGGCTATCAGAAAATCTGTATTTTAAACAGATTATGGCACAGAATATGTCTTCACAAAGTCCGAAAGTAAAGCTTAAAACTTTAATGGATTATCTGAAGAGCAAGGAACCTGAAGATAAGAAATTCAGGTTTCAAATCCCGTTAACGAGGCAGCAAATGGCCAGCCTTACAGGTCTTTGTGTGGAAACTGTTATCAGAACACTCAAAAAAATGGAAAAAGAAGGCAGATTGCTGATCGAAAACGGTAAAGTCTTATACTAAACATTTTAAAATTGATACATCATGAAAACAATAAGTTGTATGAAGATCGATGAACAGCTGTTAACATCTTACAGCGCAGAGATCAGAACGTATAATGAGAAAGAAGCAATTTTTCTTGAAGGTGATTCACCTGCTTATTATTTTCAAATTGTTGAGGGTTATGTGAAAGTAAATAATTACAATGAAGAAGGTAGAGAATTTATTCATAACATTCTTGGGAAAGGGCAGAGCTTCGGAGATCCGCTTCTTTTTATCGATAAGCATTACCCTGCCAATGCCTATGCATTAAAACCCAGCACGATTATTCGTTTACCACGAAAAAATTTCATCAATTTAATTAAAGAACATCCCCACGTCTCGATGGAGATGAATGCGTGTCTGTCTCACCGCCTGTATTATAAAATGATCATGGTACAAAATATGGCTTCACAGCAGCCTTCAGCAAGAATCACAGGTCTTTTTGATTACCTGAAAAGTTATACAGATTGTGAAGACATCCATTCATTCAACATAAGGCTTACCCGACAGCAGATTGCCGATCTCACGGGTCTTCGTGTGGAAACAATCATTCGAACACTAAAGAAAATGGAACAGGAGAATCTTGTAAAGATAGAAGACAGAAAGATTTATTATTGATTCATGACTTAGATCATAAATTTGTAGGACATTTCAGTTATACATTTGGGTATGCTTCTAAAGAATTAATTCACTCTTTATAATGTGAAATAAGAAGCTGAAATAACCACCAAAATATAAAATATGATAACCGGATCTACAAGAAAAGTCTGCACAGATTATCATCTGTGCGTTACTGAATTTCATCAGAAATTTAACCTCAAGCTTTATTCATAATTTTTACTTTACGGATTACCTCTTTGTGGAGAAGAGGTAATCTTTATATCGTCGGTTTATTTTAGCCGAGCCAATCTATCGTAAACCAACACCAGATCAAATATGAATTCAATTAAAATTTTAAAAATTCTTCAGGAGGAAGATGATTTTACCGAAATACCTAACCACGGAATGTGGATAGAAGATTCTTCCAGAATCTTTGCAAAAGAAATCAGAGACAATATTTTTCTTCTTTTTGTCATAAATAATGATCTTCAGCAAGAATCTGTTAAAGCCATGATTGCAAAATTCGACAGTATGGAAAAGATCACGCTTAAAGAGCCCAAACAAATCATGTTTTATCTTACACTTCAAAAGCTTGAAGACCTGCATTACTTCGAAAAGTATATGAACATCTCACAATTTCACTAAACAAAAAACATATGGAATTTCAGGAAAACCTACTCAATTATATCAGTGAAGCACTAATCACTACAAATGAAACCATTTCTATTGCTGAAAGTGTGACATCCGGATTGTTTCAGCTTGCCTTCTCGCAGATGCCTAATGCCGGAATGTTTTATAAAGGCGGTATTACTGCGTATAATCTGGCTCAGAAAGTTAAACTTTTGAATGTAGATTATGATGAGGCAAGTTTTTGCGACTGTGTTTCAGAGAAGATAGCAGAAACCATGGCCATCAACGTAGCCAAAATGTTCGAAACCGATTGGTCGATTGCCGTTACAGGATATGCAAATCCGATCAGAAACTCTACTTTTAAATTATATTCTTATTATTCTTTTTCTTATAAAGGTGAAATTATTTTAACTAAAAAACTTGAACTTCATCCTAAAACCCAGGCTTTAGAAGCTCAGCAATACTATACAGAATTTATTTTAGGCTGCTTTAAAAGCGAAATCACTAAAGTTCTAATACTAAATAATCATTAAAAATAATATGAAATCTACGTTTGCAATTCTTACACTTTTTCTCTTAGGCTTTGCTGCATGTTCGTGCCGATGTGACTTTGAAGAAGATGAAGCAAAGAACAGAAAGCCCGATCAGATACAAAAAAAGTAAAATTTCAGAACAGAAAGGTCTTTGTTAAGCTAAGAATAACTTATCATTTTCATCTCAGGTTTATTGATTTAATAAAAAATCTTTCTGTTCTGTATTTTCAAAACACCGGTTTTCTCCATGTTTTTAATAACTCTTATTACCGTTTCTACACTTAGCCCGGTAAGTGAAGCAAGCTGTTGTCTCGTTAAAGGAATCTGCAAAGCGTACTGTGACTGATCTTCATGATGAAACTTTAGATAATTCATTAAAGTCAACAGTTTGTCGGTGGGATTATGAAAAGCCATACTCTGCATCATCACAAATTTATAATGCATATGCTCCGCCAGACAAGGGATAATGTCTGAATAAACTTCAGGATGATTTTTTAAAATCTCAAAAAAATGTACTTTCGGAAGTCTTATCACTTCACACTCAGTCTCTGCAACAGCATTTACAGGATAGTTTTTAGAAATAAAAAGAGAAGAAAGACCAATGCTGTGACCTTTTATAAGAATACCCTGAATAAATTCTTTTCCCGCTTCATTATAATTATTGAGTTTTACCTTTCCTTCAATTATCAGAAAAAAAAATGCAGGTACATCACCTTCAGAAAAAATAATATCTTCAGCATCGTAAGTTCTTAACTCTGCTCCAAAAGAAAATAAAATATCTTCATTTATCATATCATAGGGATTAATTAATCTAAAATTTTAATCAATACTCTTACAAACGCAGTGAGAGAAGAATTTTTAGAATTGTAAAGAAAAAGCAATTTTATACAAAAGTGAATTATTTACCTACCACACAGATACCACACTATTTATTAAAGCGAAAAATAATTGCTGAAAATAAAATTTTAAACGGAAATGAAAGTTTTTATTAATTTAAAAAAGTAAAATGCCAGAAAAAGTAAAAGGATTGATTAGAATCATAAAAACAAATATAAAAAATCCGATACATTTGAATCAGCAATATCAAAGGATAAACTCTTGTTTTAAAATTCATAAGAATTAGAATTAAAATCTAAAATATCCGGATATTTCACAAAACAATACCGGAATTCCCGGAACAAAATTTGAAAATAGAAAAATAAGAACGTTAATCAAGTTAAGATTGAGCAGACCTTAATTAATGATAGAGAAAAATTCTTCCATACGATGAATAAAAATAACGAAAAACAGCAAGACCTTAAAGCAGAAAATTACAACACAAAAATTTTGGCTGACGAAGAGATCATAAGACTTGCCAAAGAAAACTCGCCGCGCCTTTTAAGTAAATTTAAATCTGCATATCCCGATTTTTTTGAAAAATTGGCTACAATTAATGCCAACCTACAGAATTCGGAAATTATTTTTTGTATTTATCTCAAGTTGAGATTGAGTACAAAAGAAATTGCAATTTATACTTTTGTAACTCCTAAAGCAATTCAGAACAGAAAAAACAGACTGAGAAAAAAACTCGGCATCTCTTCAGATACCGATATTTATAAATGGTTTGACAATTTATGAAATTTTAAATCTCATAAATCTCAGCATCCGTAAACACATAGAATCTTCCTTTTTTAGGGAGATTTTTTGTATCTAATCCTGTAAACTCGCTGAAAGCGGGAAGCAATAATTGACTTTCTGAAACAACAAAACAAGGTAGTTTGATATTTTTCACCGAGGAATTGATAACAAATCCCGGATGAATATGTCCGGTAATCTGAAATTTCTCATTCTTTTTCTGAAAATCGTGAACAAAAATAAATTCTTCAATTTCGAGAAATTCATCTCTGAAATTCAGGCAAAGTTTGGCTTCCAGTTTTTTTGAAATTCTGTCGTGATTGCCTTCTATCAGATGAAATTCAAGGTTTGGAAATTGGTTTTTCCATTCGCAGAATTTGTCGACACCTGAATTATCTCCGGCGTGCAATAAATCACCAACCACAAGGAATTTTTCGGGTCTAAAATATTCGATGAGCACGGATAATCTTTGCAAATCGTTTTCGAAAACCTGATCGGAGAGGGCAATTCCATTTTTGCGGAAATGAGCGGTTTTTCCGATGTGCAAGTCGGATAGAATCAACGCTTTTTCTTTTTTCCAAAACAAGGCACGCTGATTGGTTAAGGTAAAAACTTCGTTTTTTATGTTGATATTTTTAGTTACTATTTTCATAATTAAATAAACATAATCTTTGTCATTCCGTAGGAAACCTAGCGTAGCGGTTCGACGAAGTCAATCTAAACAGCTGAGATTCCCACGGAATGACAAAAACACTGCAAAATTCACAAAAACAAATATTATTTTTTCTTCGCCTGTTGAATCAGTTTTTGAATTCTGGAATCCAAATCTTCACTCGTCAAAGTCTGTCGCAAACTGTCTACTTTTATCGGGAAACTCAGTGGCGTAAAAGCGTTTGCAAATTTCAGGATAATTTTTGATTTTTCGATTCTTTTGAATGCTTCCACAAGTCGCTGTTCCTGCAACTGCATATTGAAAACTTCCATATAAGCCTGTCGTACAAGGAAATGATTCGGGTCGTGGTCTTCCAGAACTTTGAAAATAAGACCTGCCGAACTTTGCAGAG
This sequence comes from Chryseobacterium sp. RLHN22, assembly GCF_051011795.1. Taxonomy (NCBI): domain Bacteria; kingdom Pseudomonadati; phylum Bacteroidota; class Flavobacteriia; order Flavobacteriales; family Weeksellaceae; genus Chryseobacterium; species Chryseobacterium sp. RLHN22. The sequence continues at coordinate 66,302 of NZ_JBPCHW010000008.1, read as the reverse complement.
ATTTGTTGGAGCGCTGTTGTCCGGGAAAATTCTGAACAACCATCCCGGAAATCACCGCGATATCCCGGAATTTCCTTCTTGCCATTTCTGCCGCATTGATGCTGGAAATCACATCGGTCATCAGGTTTTCCCTCGTTAAAATTTTGTCTAAATTTTCTTCATTAAGCGGAATCTCTTTATCACTGAACAATTCAAAACCATAATCATTCATCGCCATCGAAAAAGAAATCGGAGCCAGCTTTGAAATCCGGTAAGCAATCAATGCAGCCATTACTTCGTGCACCAAACGACCCTCGAAAGGATACATAAACAGATGATAACCTTCACGGTTCTTAATCAATTCCACCAAAAATTCATTATCCTTCGGAATGTGCGACCGTTCTTCCTGATTAACCAGAAGCGGATGCAGGAATTTCAGTTCTTTTTCAGAAGCTTTCGGATTAAGCGCTCCGGATAATTTTTCACGTAAAAACTGACCGAGATTAGAACTCAATGGTAATCTTCCGCCTAAATAACTAGGAGCCTGCGCTTTTCCTTTCGAAGCCCGAACGAAAACCGTCATATCTTTGATCATCGCCACTTCCAAAACTCTTCCGGCCAAAATAAATTTCTCTTCTTTCTTTAATCTCGAGATAAAATATTCCTCAACCATTCCGATGTACCCGCCGGAAATAAATTTTACTTTCAGCATCGCATCGCTCACAATTGCGCCCATATTCATCCGGTGCAGCATCGCTATTCTTCGGGAAGTTACTTTGTGCAGACCGTCTTCCATTACCACGACTTTATGGTATTCTTCGTAGCTTTTCAGCGCGCTTCCGCCAATTGTGAGAAAATCAATCATCGATTTCCATTCTTCGTCCGTCATTTCCTGAAAAGTGTAAACCTGCTTGATTCTTTCATAGGTTTCTTCGGGATAAAATCCGTCGCCAATAGCCAAAGTCATCAGAAACTGAACTAAAACATCGAAGCATAAAACCTGTGGTTCACGAGGCTCAATCACATTTTGTTTGACGGCTTCTTTCAGGGCTGAAACTTCAATCAATTCCAAAGAATGGGTCGGGACACAATAGATTTTTGAAGTTTCAAAAGGGGAGTGACCGCTTCGTCCGGCACGCTGCAGAAACCTCGCAACACCTTTTGCAGAGCCAATCTGAATAACCGTATCAACAGGTTTAAAATCAATTCCTAAATCCAGAGACGACGTTGAAACAACTGCTTTCAGTTTTCCTGAACTTAAATTTTCTTCAATCCAAATTCTCAGATGTGCATCAATCGAACTGTGATGGATAGCAATTTGTCCGGCAAAATCTGGATAAGCATTGAGTAATAATTGATACCACATTTCACTCTGGCTTCTCGTATTGGTAAAAACAATCGTTGATTTTGATTCGAGAATAATCGGAACGACTTTATCTGCTAATTTTTGTCCGAGATGTCCTGCCCAAGGCAAAATTTCAACTTCATTCGGAAAGACGGAAAGAATCTCAATTTTCTTATGTTCTTTAGCGGTAACTTTTGTCTTTTTGATGTTGTAAGGAATCAGAACTTCCATCGCTTCATCCAGATTTCCGATGGTTGCCGTAATTCCCCAAATCTTCGTTTTGGGAACATAATTTCTTAATTGTGAAATCCCCAGTTCCACCAAACGCCACGTTTTGAACCCAATAATTCGTGCCATTCATCTACAACAATCGTCTGTAAATTTGTAAAAAAACGCTGATGATTTTTCTGCCCGAGAAGAAGCTGTAAACTTTCGGGAGTTGCCACGAGAATTTCGGGCATATTTTTGACCTGTTGTTGCCGGACTTTCGGGTCGGTGTCGCCGTTTCGAACTCCAACTGTCCAGTCTAATCCGATTTCATCAATCGCTTCCTGCATTGCTTTGGCGATATCTTTTGAGAGGGAACGGAGCGGAGTAATCCAAATCATTTTCAGTCCCTTTTTATAGTTGTCGGGATGATTCAGGAAGTCTGTAATTAAAGCTAAGAAAACGGAATAGGTTTTCCCAAATCCGGTCGGCGCAACCACCATTCCGCTGTAACCATTTCCGAATTTCTGCCAAGTCTGAATCTGAAATTTAAAAGGCGAAATACCTTTATCGCTCATCCAGTTTTGAATGATTTTGTAGCCGTCGGTATTTTCGAATGTTGTCAAATTATTTTTTATTTTGAACCACAAAAGTCACAAAAGATGTTAGCGGTTGTTTAAGTTATTCAAAAGTTCAAAAAAGCTGTATGGATAGTCTTTTATGAACTTTAATTTTCATTTATTAAAACTTAAAAAACTTTTGTGCCTTTTGTGGTTAAATTTTACTGTATCAATTTTTTTATTTCTTCCAAATCATCAATTTCATCAACCGTTTTATCTTTTCGCCATCTCAGGATTCTTGGGAAACGCAAGGCAACACCACTTTTGTGGCGATTACTGAAACCGATTCCTTCAAAAGCAATTTCGAAAACCAGTTCAGGTTTTACGGTTCGAACCGGACCAAATTTCTCGATCGCATTTTTATTCACGAACTTGCTGACTTCCATAATTTCCTTATCTGTTAATCCGGAATACGCTTTGGCAATTGTGACTAATTTATCCTCGTTTTTAACGGCAAAAGTATAATCGGTGTAATATGCGCTTCTTCGTCCGCTGCCTTTTTGGGCGTAAATCAAAACCGCATCAATGGTTAACGGATTAATTTTCCATTTCCACCAGTCGCCTTTTTTTCGTCCGGAATGGTATGGAGAATTTTTCTGTTTCAGCATCAGACCTTCACTGTTGATTTCTCTGGAACTTTCCCTGATTTGGTCTAATTCGTTCCAATCTTCAAACTCAATTTGTTGTGAAATTCTGATGTTTTCAGGGCCTTCGTTCAGTAATAATTCTTCCAGCATTGCACGTCTTCCGGAAATCGGTTTTTCCCGCAAATCGTTGCTTTCCAATTCTAACAAATCATAAGCAAAAACCTGAATCGGAATGTCGGAAAGCATTTTCTTGGTTAGAGTTTTTCGGTTGAGACGCTTTTGTAATTCATTGAAATTTAAAACTTTATTATCTTTTACAGCCAGAATTTCTCCGTCAATAACAAAATTACCTTTCATCTGTTGAACCACTTCTTTGATTTCAGGAAACTGTTCGGTAATCAGCTCTTCGCCTCTTGACCAGATAAAAACTTCGTCATTTCGTCTGATGATTTGACCACGAATTCCGTCCCATTTGTATTCAATCAACCATTCATCGGGCGTTCCGAGTTCTTCCAAATCTTTTTCCAAAGGATAAGCCAGACAAAAAGGATAAGGTTTTGAATTGTCGGGATTGACGTTTTCTGCTGAAATCAATTCCTGAAAAGAAACTTCATTCGGCAACCATTTCCCCATCAAACTGTGCATCAAGGCACTGGATTCCTGTTCGGAAAATTTAGTCAGGGCATTAATCAAAGTCTTATCTGAAACGCCAATTCTGAAACTTCCGCCCAGCAATTTGTTAAAAATCAAACGTTCTGTATAATCCAAACCGTTCCAGGAATTCAGAACAAATTCCTTTTTCTCGAGGTCAGTTTTTGTTTTAAGGTTGATAATATCATTCATCCATTCCGATAAAGTATGTTCGATTTTTTCGGTTGGAGGCGGAAGAATTAAGGACAATGTTTCTCCCAAGTCGCCGACCGAAGAATAACTTTCCTGAAACAGCCAAAACGGCAATTGCGTGATTTCCAATGCCCATTCTTTCATATAATTGGTGTTCACGTTTCGTTTCGGTCTTTTCCCCGTAAACAAAGCGATGAACCAGACTTTATCTTCATCAGGCGCGCGTTCCAGGTAATCGATGATGGCATCGATTTTAGCGTTGGTTTTGTTGGTGCTTTCGAGAGCGTTGATGAGTTCAGCGAAATGTCTCATTTCTAAATTTTTATTATTTTGGGCAGCTTAATCTGCCTTCCGTTCCCAAACCTAACGGAGTGTTTCGACGTAGTCCATCTTTTTTACAAGACATTTTCAAAACTTTAGTCCAGCAAAAAAAGAATTTCCACTCAAGTCGGGCTGTGAGAGATTCTCTGCTTTATATGCTGTTATTAATAGGTCGCTCCTACGGAGCTCCGCTTTACCGTTAATTCTTTTTGCTATTAACAGTAAGTTCCTACGGAACTTTTCAAGCATTGCTTTAATCTTTGATAATTTCTTTTTCAGTTTCTTCTTCGTCATCGTCGCCGTACAATGTTTCAACAACATCAGATTTGATTCCGATTTCATTTAAATATTTAGAAAAAACTTCGGTTTGCCCGTGTGTCACGTGGACGATTTCGGCTTCGGTTGCCTTGATCGCTTGTAACAAACCTTTCCAATCGGCGTGATCGCTCATTGCAAAACCAGCATCCGCACTTCGCCATCTTCTGGCACCACGAACCTGCATCCAACCAGAGCAAATTGCTGTTGCCGCATCGGGAATTTTCTTAATAACATTGGAATCCAATAATGCGGGTGGAACAATAACGATATCTCCCGCAACGTGCTTAATATTTTCCCTAAAATCAGGAACTTCATAATCGGGAAGTTGAATTCCGACTTCCTCAAAAGCCTGATTGAGCTTACCAATAGAGTAGTGGACGTGAATTTTCCCTATTCCTTCCACCGCTTTCATCACTCTTTGCGCTTTTCCCAAAGAATAGCCTATGAATACTGATGTTTTCCGATTTTCCTGATTACGTAAAACCCAGCTTTGCATTCTTTTGTTCAGATCATCCACTTCCAGCCAGTTATAAATCGGAAGTCCGAAAGTACTTTCCGTCACAAATTCATTGCATTTTACAAGTTCAAAAGGAGTACTCAATCCGTCATCCTGAACTTTGTAATCGCCTGAAATTACACTCACATAACCTTTATATTCTAAACGGATTTGCGCAGAACCAATGATGTGACCCGCCGGATGAAGCGAAAGTTTTACGCCGTTGATGTTGAGAACTTCGCCATATTGCAAAGTCTGACATTCAATATCTTCAGCAATTCTTTTCTTTAAAATAGGTTTGGTAAAATGATGACAGAGATATTTTTTCATTCCCCAACGGGCGTGGTCGGCGTGACCGTGCGTGATAACCGCCAAATCAACCGGTCGCCACGGATCGATGTAGAATTTCCCTTGCGGACAGTAGATGCCTTTGTTTGTGAATGTGATGAGTTTCAAAAGAATTCAGGTTTCTTCTGAATATTCAAAAAGCTGACCAAAATATTTAAGCAGTCACTTCTAAACTCTGCTCTTTATTTTCATTAAGCAAATTCTTGTAATATTCCGAAGGCGTTTTACCGATTATTTCCTTGAAATAGCGATTGAATGAGGATTTTGATTTAAAACCTGCCTCATAAGCGAACGATAAAAAATTAATGTTTTCATTCTTTTCGATCGCTTTTTCTACCATATTTTTGAAATATTCGATGCGGTATTCATTGATATAGCGGTAGAATGGTTTGTGTTTGTAGCCGTTCAGCATTTCGCTGATCTGGTATTTGTTGATTTCCGTTTTTAAAGCCAATTGGTCAAGATTAAGGTCACAATCGCGGAACAGCTGTTTCTGTTTCACCGACTGGTCCATCTTTTGCCAGAGTGCACTAAATTTTATTTCATAATCAACGGTATTTAATGCCAATTCTTTCTCGTTAAAATTTTGATTTACCAATATTTTAAAGTTGCCATCTGTTTCATTTTCAGTTATTTTAATATTCTCTGTATTTAAACTTTTTCGGACAATTAAAAGGCAGATCACCAACAGTAAAAAGTAAGCGACTGTTCTTATGGAAACATTAATCAGATAATTTTCTTCGGGATACAGATAAAGTAAAGCTTTAGAAGCAATAACTCCTAATTCCATTAATAGTATACAGTAAGAAATTCTTATAATGATATCGTATTCAACTTTTTCAAAAATTTTGAATTGAGCTTTACTAATAATGAAAAGACTTCGCAAAGGATAATAGAGATTAACGGTAAATAAAACAACCAGACTGAAATCATTATACAGATCAAGCAGTTTCTGGTCAACACGGTTTAATACGAAAAATACGGAGGACACCGTAAGATAGCCAATCATCAAAATAAAAAGCGGAATAAAAGTATACCATTTTCCTGCAATGGAAAACTCTTTTTTGGCCTTGCTTAAAGTATATAAATAGATCAAAGGTCCGTAAGAAGCACCAATAAAGGTATTCATCTGATGCCTGATACTTTCGTCCGGTATAAAATTAAAAATAACAAACTTAATCGTCAGGTGAACCGCGATTGCCGAAAGAAGACAGATAAAAAGATAGCTGGAGGGTGATTTCTGCTCTTTAAACTGTAAAAGCCAGAGCGCTACCAATGCCTGAAAAGCGCCGAGTATAACAATATATTGCATTCTTCCTTTAGGTTTTCACAAAATAAATGCAAAATTCGCATTTTATCATTCTTAGGGCTGTTATATATCTATTAAAAATTATATCAGCGATTTAATATTGAGTTCATAAATAAATAACAAATAGTTTAATTGATTTAAAGTCATGAAAAACAATTATTTAAAAGTATCAAAACAACGAGTGACACGTTTCGTATGATGGTTTTTTGTTTCGGACGAATAGAAATAGTCTGCATCCCAAATTTGCAGAAAAAATAAATCTATGAACAATTCCATTGGTTTTCCAAAAAACAAGTCAAGAATAATTCAGATATCTGCGTTTTTTTTAATGGCTTCTTTGGGAACCATTCATGCACAGACGATTAAAGGAACGGTAGTGGGTAAAACAAACGGTGCGCTTCCCGGCGCCAATATTTCGATTGTGGACGCTGATGCGAAAGCCGTTTCGTCATTGGACGGAGATTTTAACCTTCTTGCACCAAGGTTAGGAGAAATCAATATTAAAGTTGAATACTTAGGGTACGAGACAAAAATTTTTCCGATCATTATTAAAGAAGGAACCAACGATATCGGTTATATTACAATTGCCCCTGAAGAAAAGCAAAGTAAGGATAAAACAAAAGATATTGAACAGGTTGTGATTTCAAGACCAAATGCTTTAACGCAGGCAAAAGCCTATGAAATCAAGAAAAACAACAACGCCATCATGGAAGTTATCGCAGCCGACGCAATTGGAAAGCTTCCGGACAGAAACGCTGCTGAAGCCGTGCAAAGAGTTCAGGGAGTTGCTGTTGCAAGATACCACGGTGAAGCAGACCAGGCAACCGTTCGAGGAACTCCTTTTGCGTGGACTTCCGCTTTGTTTAACGGAAACCGTCTTCCCAGTGCGAATGTTTTAGGGAACAGGTCTTTCGTTTTGGACGTTGTACCTTCAGAATTGATTCAGTTTGTGCAGGTTTCAAAAGCGGTAACTCCTGATATGGACGGTGATGCCATCGGAGGAAGCATCAATTTTATTACAAGGACCGCTCCTGCCAAAAAAACTTTGAGTGTAAGCGGAGCAGGAGGGTATAATACTTTTTCTCAGAATGCCACCTATAATGGATCAATTGTTTACGGAGACCGCTTTTTCAAAAATAAATTAGGGGTAATTCTTTCCGCAGCAATCTGGGACAGGCAGTGGGGAGCAGATTCTTTTGATGTTACGTACAATACAGCTGCAGCCAGTGATATTGAAAAAAAATCCATCAGTACCATCATGATGAAAAGGTATATGGGAACGAGAAGAACAATCGGGCTAAATGGGGGATTGGAATATAAATTTAATGCCAACAACAAAATTTATTTCCGTGGAATGTTCAATAAGTTTGATGATATTCGTCCGGTTTACGAATCGTATGTGGATTATAACAACAGCCGTTATCAGTATAATTTCAGGTATTCTCATTATCAGACAGAATTATATGGAATGGAGCTGGGTGGTGAACATTCTCTTTCTAAAAAACTGAGTTTGGATTGGATGCTAAGCGATTATCAGGCAAAATATTACCTGGATACTCCGCCAACAAGTGAAATTAAAGGACTTCCGATTGCCACTTTCAGACAAAAAATCACGGGCGGATTTACCAATCTTTCAAGCGACGGAAAACGGTATTGGGGATTTGATTCACCAAACGGAGTTGGAGGTGAGTATTTAGATTACAGCTCTGATACAGCCAATCCGAACGAAACCATGAGTGCGGATAAATTATTGCTTTCCCAATTAGTTATCGCAAAATTAGACAATAATGAAAGAGATAAAATTGCAAGATTGAATCTAAAATATGATATCAATTCTAATATTAGTTTAAAAATCGGAGCAAAATACCGTGAAAAAGACCGAAACAGTACCTACGGTTACAATGCGGTTTATATTCCCAATGCTGCTTTAGGTGTCCCGAATTCTCCGGCTTTGCTGGCTTTGTCTCAATTATCGACCACTGAGGCGCCACAAGGAACAACTTTCCTGAATGGCATGAACGGCAATTACAGTGCGTACATTATGAATCCGCCGACGAAGGATCAGCTTTTCCAGATGTATTCTCCAGCCTTTTTACAGCAAAACGGTTTCAGGGATGTTTCAAGTGCAGAAACCAATGCGACAAGCGTTTACACGGGGGAAGAAAATGTTTTTGCGGCCTATGCAATGGCAGAAATCAAGGCAAATGATAAATTTAAAATCGTAGGAGGTTTTAGAAATGAAACAACAAGATTAAGTTTATACGGAGCAAAAGCAACAAAAGAAGGAACGCCTGCAACAACTGTCATCAGCCCATCAGTGGTGGAAAGTAATTATAATGCTTTTCTGCCGATGCTTCATTTAAAGTATAATTTTTCACCAAAAGCAAGTTTAAGATTTGCTTATACAAAGTCATTTATCAGACCCAATTTCGGAGATATGTCGCCGGGATCAAGCATTGACAATACCACAACTCCAAACAGAATTACGAGAGGAAATCCTGATCTGAAGCCGACTTTCAGCCGCAATCTGGATTTGATGGGTGAATATTACTTCAGTAATATCGGTATTCTTTCCGGAGGTGTTTTTTACAAAAAGATTTCGGATATCGTTTTCCAGGATACTTCCATTACGAATCTTAACGGAACGGATTATATGATTACTCAGGCGAAAAACCTTAAAGATTCCAATCTTCTCGGTTTTGAAATGGGAATCAACAAACGTCTTGACTTTTTACCAGGCTTCTGGAACGGTTTCGGAGTGGAATTTAATTATACCTATATCGACTCTAATGTTGATGTGGCAAGAACAGATACAAGTGGAAATTTAATTGCAACAGACAGAACTTCGCTTCCGAATCAGTCGAAAAACCTTTTCAATGCAATTCTTTACTACGAAAGCAATAAAGTAATGATTCGTATTGCCGGAAATTACAGAGGAAAATCCATTGAAACCATTAATGAAAAGCTTGGACCTCAGTATTATATCTGGTCAGATAAAAACTTCACCCTTGATTTATCTGCAAGCTATGACATCAGCAAAAAAGTTAAATTATTTATTGAATTAAACAATCTAAGCAACGAGAGTCTAAGACTTTACATGGGCGACAATAAAAAAAGAGTTACATCCAACGAATGGTACGGAAGCAGAGGGCAAATGGGAGTTCGCTGGCAAATATTTTAAAATTTATATATGAAAAAATTAGTATTAACAATGGCAATTATTGCTTTCGGATCAACAGCAAATGCGCAAATTACAGACAGCCTTCGTCGTGTAGTAAAAATGGAAGGCGCTTATAATTTCAGGGACACGGGAGGTTACAAAACTATTGACGGAAGAGAAGTGGCACTTGGAAAAGTGTTCAGAAGTGATGCGATTGATAAGTTATCGGATAAGGATTTAAAAACTTTTAAGGATAAAAAAATCGTAACGGTAGTAGATTTCAGAGGGATTGAAGAAGCGAAAAAAGCTCCGGACAGACTTCCGCAAAACACCAATTATCTTCTTTGTCCGGCGGGAAGCAACAATCTTCCGACGGCACAGGATATGGCAAAATTTCTAAAAGACAAAAACTTCCTGTTTGATATGTATGGCGAGGGTGGGCTTCCGTATTTCGGGGAAAGATACAGATCGTTATTCGTTCAGTTATTGACTTTGAAACCGGATGAAGCTTTGCTTTTCCACTGTACAGGCGGTCGCGACAGAACAGGAATGGCTTCGGCATTATTCCTGAAAATTTTAGGAGTTCCGCAGGATGTGATTGAAAACGATTATGTAGCTTCCAATTATTATTTAGCTAAAAATCCGACCATGAGAGGAATGTATTCAGGTTTGTCTAAAATGTCGGGAATGACGGAAGCGGAAATCAAACAGCAAATGGAACTAAGACCGGAACTCATCAGGAATTTCTTCAATGCGATCAACAAAAAATACGGAAGTGTAGAAAATTTCTTCCAGATTGAAATGGGAATCGGACCGAGAGAAATTGCGGTTCTGAAACAGAAATATTTAAAATAAAATCAATTTGCTTCGCTTGCTAATTCTTTCAAACAGCATCCTCATAAATTCATCATGAGCGAAGCAAAAATGATTTTCACAATACTCAGTTAGATTTAAATAGAATAGGCTGTCTCAGATTGAGATGGCTTATTTTTTCTCATCAGAGATTTTTAAATTCAAGCTTTTCTGTAAATCACTCCAAGCTCCTCCGTTATGAACTTTTTTGAAACCTTTTTCCTTTAAAATATTCTCCACTTTTACGCTTCTTAAACCGTGAGAACAGACGGTGATGTAGGTTTTATTCGGATCAAGTTCTATGTATCTTTCACGGATTGTTCCTAAAGAAATGTTCTGAGAACCGGCGATGTGACCCGTTTCAAATTCTTTTTCCGTTCTTACATCGAGAATAATGGCGCCATTTTTTATCAATTTATGTAAACCATCATCTAAAGTTTGATATTTATAAACCCTGTACACGACATAAATGGTAAGAATGATTCCGCATAAAATTATTAGACTCTTCATAGTTTGCTTAAAATTTTTCTGTCAATGTAAAATGTTCCAAACGGAATAATGCAGGCTAAAAGGACTTTCCAGGTTGTGTCTTTAAACTTCCAGTTCTGTTCGACACCGACGCTCAAAGTGTTGAATAAAAAAAGTAGAAATAACGAACCGTGAATCGGTCCCATCATTTTTACAAAAGCCGGATTATCAAAGCCATATTTTAATGGAACTGCAATGAATACTAAGGTTAATAAAGAAATTCCTTCGAGGATGGCAATAATTCTCAACCGTCCTATTTTAGTTTTAAATAAATCAATCATAATTATCTGAAATAAGGTCTGTTAGCAAAAGGAGAGAATGGCCACGGAATGGCTATAAAAATGATAATCAAAGCAATGGCATAATAGATCAGCATTGTTTTAAACTTCTCTTTGTTAGTTGTTTTTCTTTTAGAAATGGATGAACCGATTGTAATTAAAATAATAGAAAACAACATCAGGAAAATGTGGATTAATCCGAAAAATAAAAGATCAAACGACTTTTTAGCCTCATCAAAATTGTTCCAAAAGTATTTAATGATCGGACTTTGAGAATATAAAGTAATTCCCAGAACCAATTGAATATGAGCAATCGTCGCCGTCCAATGTCTCACGGAATTGTCCGTTTTTGAAAATTCTTTATCTGAAAAATATCCTTTGTAAGCCCTGAAAACCGAGAAAATTAGACTCAATAGAACCAACCACCGAAAAGTAGAATGCAGAAAAGTCAATGTCTGATACATCATTAATCTTTTTAATAATGTGACAAAGTTAAAACAAAAACATACTAATTAGTATGTTTTTAATCAAAAAAATTATTTCAGGGTTTCAAAATACGACTTAAGTCCTTTTAAATAAACAAGATAAACGGATTTGGAATTCTCTAATTTTCCTAAATTTCTTACACCCCAATATCCTGAAAGTACAAAAACGGCAACTTCTTTTGCATTAACTTCAGCTTTCACCAAACCGTTTTCTTTTCCTTTTTCAACCGCTTCAATCATTGTGTTTTCCCATTGTAAGGAAAGTGTATTCAAAGCCTTGGTAAAATCAATGTTCCAGGGCGCCATTTCCTGGGTAAAGTTGGAAGCCGGACAGCCATATTCAACCTTCAACATCTCATTTTCCATTAGTAAATTATACATTAAATTATAAATTGCATCTAACGGATTTATAGTATTTTGAAAAGGTTCAATGAAAGTATTTTTGAAGTTGGGAATCATGAGTTCATTAATGATTGCCAAACCCATTTCGTCCTTCGTTTTGAAGTGATAATAGAACGCACCTTTCGTCACCTGAGTAGTCGCAATAATCTCATCTACACTGGTGGTCTGATAACCATTAGTGTAAATTAATTCAAATGCTTTTTGTAGGATGTTTAAACGGGTTGCTTCTGATTTTTTCATAAATAAAATGCAAATAAACAAATAATTAAACTATTTTTTCACTTCTAAACTGGCTCGGAGATACATGAACCTGTTTTTTGAAAAATGAGCTAAAGTGTGCAGGCCCCTCAAAGCCTAAGCTGTATGCAATCTCTGAAATCGCCCACGAACTGTGCTGCAGCATGATTTTAGCCTCTTTCAAAATCCTTTCGCTGATGAGCTCCGAAGTGGTTTTCATCATGGTTTCTTTCACCGATTTGTTGAGATGGTTTACATGCACCGACATCTGATCAGCAAAGTCTGAAGCACTTCTCAACCCAATCCCATTAATCGTATTGCTGATCGGAAACTGACTTTCAAGTAAATTCAAGAACAGGGAAGTGATTCTCCCGGCTGCATTCATTTTTTCTGTTGTAATCTGTGTTGAAGGGCGGATTTTGAGAGCAGTAAAAATAAGCTGGAAAATAAGGTTTTTCAGCGCATCATCTTTGAAATCAAATTCAGAAGACTGTTCTTTCTGCATCTGTACGAAAATATTTTCCAAATTGAATTTTTCTTCTTCTGTGAGTTCAAAAACAGGATAACCATCCGGCTGGAAAAATGGATATTTTTTAATATGGCCGAAACCTTCGGTAAACGATTCTGTAAAAATACAGCTGTAGCCCTTCTGTGCACCGGAAATGGCTTCCCAATCATAGGGAATCAGCGGGTTGGCAAACAGGAGACCATGCTTCAGGATTTCAAAGCTTTTATCGGCGTAATGGATTTTGCTGTTCCCGGAAACCATGCAAATCTTAAAATAATTTTTCCTCCCGAAAGAAACGGCTGCATTGCCTTCCATCTGCTTCTGTTTTTCAATGTCCAAAACATTGAAATGTTCTTGATTATCAGACAAATCAAAAGTTTTCAGAAAAGGACGGTTCGCATAAAATTCTTCCAGTGTTTCAGGTTTTTTCATGACCAGATTTTTGAAATATCTTTTTATTTTTTCAAGCATAACAAATGTAGTATAAATGGATAATAAATCGTCTACACTAGACGAAAATTAAAGAAACAGCCACAATCTGCTGAGATCATGGCTGTTGTGTATGTTACTGCTTCACAAAATTGCTGAGCGGCGCATTGATGGCCTCCATTGCGACCAATGGATTCCAGAAATCAACATATTTCAGGATTTTACCATCATCATTGGTTGTTACCACAGAAATATACTGCTGGTTGTAAGGTTTATCGGTACTGATGGCTTTTCCGTTGCTCGTAAATTCGGCAATAACCAAATTTGGGCTTTCGGTCGCATGAAAATGCAGGTTTTCAAAACTGACTGAAAAATGTTTTGGAAAATTCTGCATATACTCATACAGCTCTGTTTTTCCTATTACTGTTTCGGGAAATCCGCAGGTCCATAGGGAAATTCAAGAATCCCGTTTTCTTCAAAAAGATCTACCCATTTTTCGATCTCACCCGAAGAAAGAAATTCTAAATGATTTTTGAATGTTGCCTGTGCTGCATTTCTGATTTGTTCTTGTGTACTCATAATGTTAAATTTTGTATTGATTTTTGTTTTAAATTTCTGATACAAAATTAGTTTTGAGACAGGCCTTGAGATTATAAAAAATCAAACGGGAACTTTCAAAAATCAATCAATTTGAAGTTTGATGCTCTGTTTTAAATTTTTCATAGAACCAGAACAATCCAAAAAGATAAAATGAGTGCAACAGCTGGGCTTCGATGGCAGACCAGTTTTCAATGGAACAGCTTCCGAAAATCAGAATACTCATTAAAGCTAAGCTTGCATATAAAGTATACTTTGTTTTAAAATTAATCAACAATAAAATCCCCAAAATGGCTTCTGCAATAGGCAAAATATAGCTGAACGGAACAATCAGTGCTGAGGGAATTGCTGATTTTACCATGGTTGTCAACATCCATTCGCTGAAGGTCTGAAGCTTGGGAAGGCGAACCAAGCCGTGCCCCAACAGCGACACCGCAACCGGAAGCCGTAAAAAGAAAAATGCAGTTTTAAAATCTTTCATAGTTTAATATTTTTGGATGGGAGAGGGATGTTAGAAGTTTGATGATATTTTCACATCTTAATTTATCCTATCTTAAACTTTTAATTTGGTTCTTTATTACTTTTTACTTAAATACTGAATAATCCCAATTACATCATCTTTTCCAAAACCGTCGTCATGAGCCGACTGATAGGTTTCAATTAAAGTTTTTGACAATGGGAAATTGGCACCCGCATCTTTTGCCAGCAAAATATCTTTCAGCATTAAGTCTAAAGCGAAAGCAGGATCGTAATTTTCATCGGTCAGCAAAGGCGTTTTTACTTTGGTTGCACCGCTTCCGCTCGCGCTCTCATTGATGATTTCAAGCATATCTTTTCTGCTGATTCCCAATTTATCTGATAACAGAATAGTTTCCGCTAATCCCTGATAAATCGTTGAAAGAAAATAATTTACCGAAAGTTTTGCAGCAATTCCTTTTCCGTTTTCACCTAAATGTTTAATCTGCTTTCCAAGCTTTTGCAGATAAGGTTCAGCACGCTGAAGATCTTTTTCATCGCCGCCAGCCATGATGATCAAAGTCCCTTCCGCAGCAGGTTTTGTACTTCCGGCAACCGGCGCATCGAGAAATCCGGCTTCTTTAATTTTAACAGCACTGGAAATGTCATTCGTTGCTTCAGGTGAAATTGTGCTCATATCGATGAATAATTTTCCTGAAATATTTTGGGTCAGCACTTCTTCATAAACCGCTTTTACAGCTGCATCATTCGTCAGCATGGTGAAGATAACATCACTGTTTTTCACGACATCAGAAACGGTATTTCGAACAATGGATCTTTCTTTAAAATCTTCCGCTTTTTCCGCTGTCCGGTTAAAAACAGAAAGCTGGAATCCTGCTTTTTCAAGATTTTTCGCCATCGGATGTCCCATGTTTCCCAATCCGATAAATCCTATTTTTTCTTCGTTCACTTTATTTTTATTTAAATTAAACAGTTTATTTAAAATCTGTCATAAATTTATTAATAACTTTTCAGTTTCTTCATAAATTCCATGATGGCAGGTCTTAATTCTTCAAATAAAGGATGCTTTTTATTTTTAAGCATGACTTCGGTGAAAAGTTTTAAACCTAAAGCAAATTCGTGCGCAGTTTGTTCATTGTCAAAAACTTTCTTTGATGTAATGACTTCAAAAATCTGGAATAAGTTGTCATGATTATCAAAATCAAAATTCAATTCTTTTGTGCCTTCAGAACCGTCTTTTAACGATAATTCTCTGAGCTCTAAATGATAGGTATTGTTTCTTTTTTCCATTGTTATAAGAGTGAAAGGTCAATTGTGAATTTTGCTTCGCAAGGGAATTTTAAAATTGACCATTGACAAGCGAAGCGAATTCACAATTGACCGTTATTATTTAAAATTGATTAACCCAATCGTTTATTGTGATTAATTCTTCTTTGCTTACATTAATATCAATCGCTTTTGCATTCTGAACCGCCTGTTCTGCATTTCTTGCCCCAGCCAGAGCAATCGTAATTCCCGGTCTTTCGATCGTCCAGCGAAGAACCAACTGTCCCAAACTTGCGTTATGTTTCTCTGCAATAGGTTTAATTTTATCCAGAAGCTGATTCGTTTTTTCAATAAAGTCAGGCTGAAAATGTTTATGACCAGCACGGTGATCGCCTTCCTGGAATTTATAATCAGATGTAATTTTCCCTGTCAGCAAACCTCTTTCCAAAGGACTGTAAGCTAAAATTGATTTATTATTTTCGATACAGTAAGGAACTGTTTCCTGCTCAATTCCGCGGTTTACCATGCTGAACGGAATTTGATTGGATACTAAGTTTAATGTTTTTTCTGCTTCCGCCATTTGCTGCGCACTGTAATTGCAAACTCCGGCAAAACGGACTTTTCCTTGTTCGATCAGCCTTGACACGGCTTCAAAAGTTTCATCAATCGGAGTTGTAGAATCCGGCCAGTGAATTTGATAAAGGTCGATATAATCTGTTCCCAGGCGTTTCAAACTTTGTTCGCATTCGTAGATAATGCTTTCTTTTCCGGCAAATTTGTATACATCAATTGCATTTCCGCTGTTATCTTTGCTGTGCATGGCAAAATCGCCTTTTGCCAGATCCCAGCGCATTCCAAATTTCGTCAGGATCTGAACTTTATCCCGTGAAATTCCTTTAATTGCTTCACCCACAATCTCTTCGCTCGTTCCTTGTCCGTAAATCGGTGCCGTATCAATCGACGTTACACCAACGTCGTAAGATGCTTTTATTGCTTCAATCGCATCGTTTCGGTCTGTGCTTCCCCACATCCAACCTCCTGCAGCCCAAGCTCCGAAGGTAATTGCTGAAACTTCTAAATCGCTGTTTCCTAATTTTCTGTATTGCATAAATTTTATTTTTATTGTGAATTGTGAATTGTCAATAGTGAATAGTCTCTTTTTTTGTCTTTATTTTTCTGATTGCAGGAAAAAAGCAAAAGACTGCCCAACAAAACTCCGGATATTTTTTTAAGATTTTCATATTTAAATTTTTTAAGATTTAATTTAAAAGAGAGAATTGTAGATTTAAATAAATATCTCAAGACTTATACAAATTTTGTTAAAAAAAATCATTTTAAGGTTGTAAAAATCGCTTAACAAATTGTAATTTTAAAAGATGAAACGAAAACAGTTTGAGCCTTTAGAAATTGATACTATTGAAGCTTTGGAGTATCCTTTTCCCAAACACAGTCATACGTATTATGAATTGGTTTACATTTTCAAAGGTTCTGGAAATCATCATATCAATAAAATTATCGTTCCTTACAAAACGGGAGATTTATTCCTGATTTCTCCTGATGATGAGCATTTTTTTGACATCAGAAAGTCAACCAGATTTTGTTTCATTAAATTTAATGACGGTTATTTTGAAAGCAATAAACATCTTGTTCCCGACAATCTGATCACTGCTTCGCCAAACGATATTATGAGGAATACTCATCTGAAAGAAGAGAAATTAATATTTGATGAACCTTGTAAGACAATCCTTCAAAAAACTGTTGAAAATATTTTTGATTACAACCAATTTCATAAAATTTCAGATTCTCCGATTATATTTTTTCAGATTCTTTCGATTTTCGGGTTGATCCGGGAAGCTTCCGTAAAAATGAATCTCAAAATAAACAGCGGAATTCCTAAAAAAGAGGATTTGATAACATTTATCCATCAGAATATTTACAGTCCTGAGAAGATCAGAATTCAGAATATTTCTGAACATTTCAGTATTTCTAAAACGTATTTCGGCTCTTATTTTAAAAGAAATTTTGAAGTTTCATACCGAAAATACATTACCGATTATAAGTTAAAACTCATTGAAAAAAGAATTCAGGCGGGACAGATGACGATGAAACAGATTGCTTTTGAGTTCGGTTTTACAGATGAAAGTCATCTAACCAATTATTTTAAAAAACAAATGAATATGAATCCTTCCGATTATAAATTTCAACAGATTTTATGATTAATCTCCTTATCTGTAATTTTTTAAATCAATAAATCTTACGGAAATTTGCAAAAAATAAAGTAATGAAGGTAATTGATATTGAAAGCTGGAACAGAAAAGAGCATTTTGAATTTTTCTCTAAGATGAAAAGCCCGTATTTCGGGTTTACAACGGAGGTGGATTGTACAAAAGCTTATAACGATGCAAAGGAAAACGGGTATTCTTTTTTTGCTTATTATCTTTATAAATCGATGGTTGCGATTAACACGGTGGACGAACTGAAGTTGAGAATGGTAGACGACCAGATTATTTTATTTGATGAAGTTCATGTCGGAAGCACGATTGGAAGGGAAGATGGAACATTCGGTTTTTCTTTTTTTCATTATTCTGAGGATTTTAAAACGTTTAACAAAAGATTGCAGGATCAGGTTCGTACTGTTCAAAATTCGACAGGCTTGGGAATCAGCAATGATGTTTTGCCAATCAATCACATCAGGCATACGACAATTCCGTGGAATTCATTTACCACAATTTTACATCCTACTAATTTTGATCCGAAAGAATGTATTCCGAAAATTGCTTTCGGGAAATTCAGCATTAAAGATGGAAAAAAAATGATGCCGGTTTCAATTGAAGCGCACCATGGTTTGGCGGATGGACTTCATTTGGCGAAATATGTTGAAGAGTTTCAGAGACAATTAGATTTACCATAAAAGAAAATCCTGAGCAAATCAGGATTTTTTATTACCAGCTATTAAGTCCGTTTTCTAAAGCTTTAGCATAATTTTCTTCGTCGAAAGTATAGAGGTCGGGAGATTTGTGCGCTCCACCACGTCTTTGCTCATCAAGTTTTTTAAGAATTCCGAGATTTTTAATTTTTCTGTAAAAATTTCCTCTGTTCAGCTCTTTTCCTAAAATTACTTCGTACAGCTTCTGTAACTCAGAAAGAGTAAACTTCTCAGGAAGAAGATTGTAACCGATGGGTTTTATAGATATTTTTTCTCTTAATGTCAGTAATGCTTTATCAATAATTTCGCGATGATCCATGGCCAGCTCAATATCCGGAAGCTGGCTCAAAAAAACCCATTCGCAGGTTTCGCTCAACTCATCGGGTACAGGATGTAGTTTTGAAGCGTTATAAAGCGCATAAAAGCCAATGGTTATAAATCTTTGCTTATGAAAAAGCGTTTCATCAAAATCTTCAAAATAAAATTCGCTCCTGTTTTTTTTCCCAAATACAGCAAATTCTTCAACATAAACTCCGGTAATACCGGCTCTGTCTTTTAAGATTCTCATCATTGCTTCATCAAGATCTTCATGTTTGCCGATATATCCTCCAGGAAGCATCCATTGTTTCCGGTAGTTCATTTTTACAAGCAGTACCTTCAGTTCGTTCTGATCAAACCCGAAAATCACAGGATCAGCCGATAAATGCGGCAGAAAAGTTTCTTTAGCATCTTCGGACAGATTTAAAAATTGCTGTTTAGAATCCATAGTATTTGTTAAGAAAATCTTGATTTACAAATTTAACATTAATATTTAACTGACATAATCTATTTACCCACTTGTGAAAGTTTTTTCCAGATAACAAGGCAATTTTATTACACTTTTGCAGATTTTTATCTTTGAAATGGAATCAGACATAAATTTATTATCTCAAATTGAGTTTTTATCACGAAAAGAGATTATATTTATCCTCTTTTTTAATATAAATGAATGTTATGATCAATGAAGTAAAGACAAAAAGCAGGAATTATACAGTTCCGCTGATTACCATTACGCTTTTATTTTTTATGTGGGGATTCATCACCTGTATGAATGACATCCTTATTCCATACCTGAAACAGCTTTTTAATCTTACCTTTTTCGAATCGATGCTCGTGCAGTTCTGCTTCTTCGGAGCGTATTTTATCGGTTCGCTGATTTACTTCCTGATCTCAATGATCAGTGAAGACCCGATCAACAAAGTAGGGTATAAGAAGGGAATTCTTTTTGGGATTTTCCTTGCGGCTTTAGGATGTGTATTATTTTATCCGGCGGCAACCTTTTCTTCTTACGGATTGTTCCTTGGTGCACTCTTCGTACTTGGATTAGGATTTACCGTTCTTCAGATTACAGCCAATGCTTACGTATCTCTTTTGGGTTCGGCAGAATCTGCATCAAGCCGACTGAATATGACTCAGGCTTTCAACGCATTCGGGACAACGATTGCGCCGGTTTTGGGTGGCCATTTAATCTTTGAATTTTTCTCTGCCGATGACGGATCGTTCTCTGCAGTAGCAACGAGAATTCCTTATCTTATTTTTGCGGGAATCTTATTATTGGTTGCCTTATTGATTTCTCAAGTAAAACTTCCGTCTTTCCAGAGCGAAGAAGAGGAAACCGTAAAAGGTTTGGGAGCACTTCAGTATCCGCATCTTTTATTCGGAGTTTTTGCGATGTTTTGTTATGTAGGTGGGGAAGTAGCGGTAGGAAGCTTTATCATCAGTTTCCTTGAGCAGCCACAGGTAATGAATCTGAATGAAGTGGTAAGTAAAAACTATCTTTCTCTGTATTGGGGTGGTGCAATGATCGGAAGGTTTTTGGGAGCTATCTCTCTTAATCAGGCAATCAGTCAGCAGAAAAAAGCTTTATATATGATTGGTGCCGCAGCTGCAGTATTCTTAGTGATTTTCAGTGTTGTTGATTTAACGTTTTCACAGATTAGCTTCTTCCTTGTGTTTATTGTATTAAACTTTATTGCTTTCTTTATCGGAAAATCTGCTCCGGCAAGAACATTATCAATCTTTGCATCCATCAACGTGTTGTTATTGATTTCTGCAATGGTAAATCAGGGCGAACTGGCGATGTACAGCATTTTAGGAATCGGAATTTTCAACTCGATTATGTTCTCTAATATTTATACGCTTGCCATTTCAGGATTAGGAAAATACACAAGCCAAGGTTCGTCATTGGTCGTAATGGCAATTTTGGGTGGTGCGATTGTTCCTATTTTCCAGGGTTATCTGGCTGATATTTTTGGCGTACAGAAATCTTTTATCATTCCTGTGTTCTGTTATGTAGTCATCTTAATTTTTGGAGCATACTGCACCAAATATTTAGGGCATGTGAAACAGGATGCGGATGCAAAATCGGGACATTAAGATTTTTGATTTTCATATAGAGAACCTGCTCAACAGCAGGTTTTTTGTTTTTGTGAGTATTTTTTAAAATACTTTAATTATGTGTATTCTTTGATGTCTGCTTTAAGATAATAATTTAATGTATATTTTGCCTAATTCTGATAATTCATAACTAAAATCATCAAAGAGGTTGGTTACTTTTGATATTAATTTTTTACCCAATAACTCTTTAGCAGCATTGAAATCACCCGATTCAGGCTCAATTACCACAAATCTTTTCGTTTTATTATATTTATCAAACTTGAGCAATAATTGTTTTGCACTCATACTTAGATTTCTATTTGAATCCTCGATCATGGAATAATCAATATTTAGAGATTTGTTAAATAATTCTTTTTGATTTTCTAACTCTCTTAATAGGTTGTTATAATCAGCATTGCTTTTATTATTTATAGATATTAATTCTTCTTTCTCTTTAAACAAACTATCTGATTGCCCTTTCAATGATTCAATTTGGTTTTTAAGGGTTTCTAATTCTTTTGTACCTGCTTTTTCCTCTGCAATTTGCCGTTCATATCTTGCTTCCGTAAGTTTTATTTTCATCATCCTATCGACTGAAATTAACTTACTTTTATTTTCTTTCATTTTAGCATTTTCTAATATATCATTGAAAAGATTATTAATATATGGAAAACATACAATGTAAAATATTGAAACAATTAATGGTGCTAAAAAATTAAATATCCCAGTATGAGTTTTTATATACAAAATTTTATTTTCAATTGATAAGTCAGAAAATATTAAAACTAAATAGTAATTCCAATTGTATATAATATGAGTAAGGATAAACGAACTTATTAATGGATGCTTTATACGATTTGAAGAAGTTTTTAACAAGTCAATTACAATTTCTTTCATGTTATTTTTTTTAATGGCATTAGTTATTTTCAAATATAAAAAATTCTATTAAATATTAGTTTTTATTACATAATTAATAAAGTTTCAAATATTCACGTTTGTTTTTATGGAGATACGTTTCAACCCACACAACTCCTCCTTCAGTCTCAAACAAACCGTGGGTAACCAAACAACTTTTACTTTTGTTTCCCGCAAACTGTGGCTAACAAAAAAGAAAGTAAACGTTGCCAATGCAGACGCAGAAAGGGACAATGCTTTCAGAGTCCTGAAAAACTTTCTGAACGGTTACCGGAAAATGACCACTTTATCAAACTATCAGTTTGCCGAAGATCTCTACCAGATTTTCAGACTCTACGGAATAGATATGGATCGGGAGAGCTATTCTAAACAAACCGCACAGATGAAAAAGCTCATCGAAGACCTTGAAAAACCAGAAAACATTCAAAAGCTTAATGCTCTTTCACTGATAACCGCTTTTAATGACATGAAGTCTAAGCATGAAGCTTTCGAATTGATATTCGCCGAACAGGCAGGAGCCAATGCCAATCTCCGAATGATGAAAAGCGCAACGGCAATCCGCAGAGATTTGGAGAAAACACTAAAATCTTTCCTCAACCTCATCACTGCCATGAAAGACGTCCCAGACTGGAAATTGTTGTACGCTGATTTAAATGAGCACGTAAAAGCCGCAAAAAACTCCACCCAAAACAAACCTACAAACAACAGCTAATTGAATTGCAAAAATTTGCCCGCTTTGAAGGGGTGACGAAAATTGGAAGATTTTTTAACGGGGGCGGTTAATAAGTAAACGAGAATCTCTAAAAGGTTCTCGTTTTTTATTGAACATTTGTTCACATTAAATAATTTTTACAATTTTGCCGTCGTACAAAAACGCATCATCACTTATCTTATGACCATAAAAACTCTATTTTTTAAAACTCAGATTATTGTTGGGATTTCTGCTGCAGTACTCAGCTTTGCACAGAATACTGATATTAACAATGATAAAGACTTTAAACTCAACATCAGCTATTTTCCGGTAGATAATAATTTTGCAAAAGCCGGTGTCGAAACAAATGATGGATACTTAGTTGCAGGGCAGAATTTTGTAGAAGAAGATAATACCCAACGTAATTCCGCCATTATTAAAATCGATAAGAGCGGAAAACTGATTAAGAAAACTACGCTCGGCGAAAATAAAGATTATACAAAAGAATCTTTTATGAAAACGGTTTACAGCATCAACAATAACCGATTCATACAGTTGGGTTCAAAAAAAATTGATGACCGTGCGTATTTATGGTTAAGAGAAATCAATGAAAACCTTGATGTATTGCAGGACAAACTTTTTGAATCTATTTCAGTGAGCGTCATGCATGACCCAATGGTTTTCAATACAAAAGAAGGATTTTATGTGATTTCAGAATCTGGTTTTTACCGTGATTTGGAGCTTAATGTGACTTTTATTTCTAATGATTTACAGAAAATAGAGAATCACAGGATCAGCTATATCGAGCCGCCGTTTGATTTCTACAATAAGTTTAGTTTTTCGGTGTCGATGATCAACAATAAACTGTATATCACAACGAATGGCGTCGATGAAAGAGATAAAGAAAATATCTATGCGACGAAATACAAAACGTATATTCTGGAATACGATCTTTCAACACACAAAATCACAAAACATAAAAAAATCTCTGAATCTGATTTTCTCAGCGGAAAAGTAATTGTACACAAAGATCTGATTTATGTTTTGGGTGTAAAATATACAGAGGAACAACTTACAGATAAAAAGATTAACATCAGAAATACCATGGTGAAAGTTTTTAACATGAATTTCGAAAAGGTAAAAGAATTCACGTATGTTCCCTCTGCCGACAAAGGCAAATTTACACAGAGTTTTTATGATGGCGTAATTGTAAATGATGAATTACATTTGGTGGGTGAAATGTACCAAAATGGAACTTTTTCTGTCTACCTAAAGTTTGATTTAACCGGAAAACTGTTAGAAGACAGGATTTTGAAATATGGTTCCAGATATGCAGAAAACAGACTTATTAAAATTTTACCGCTAAAAAATAATGAACTGATGCTCCTCGGAAAAGGCGAAGGTTGGAGAGTAATTGTAAAATAAAATAATAATGAAATATATAACTGCATTCGTATTGTTGTTTTTAAGTTTTTGCTTAAATGCACAATCTGCAAAAAAGAATATAATCGCTGACCAGAATTTATTGAAATATCTTCTTTCCGCCAATGAAGAAAACAGTATTGCGGTAGATTCTACCTATCAGTCTTTAAAACTTGACGCCAACAGAGACGGAATTATTTCGGCAAACGAAGCTGCGATAGTTGCCCGTCTTAATATTGAAAAGACAGCCGTAGTAACATTAAAAGGAATCGAAATTTTTAAGAATCTTAATACGTTGATGATTAAAGCAGAAACGCTGAAGGATTTGAACGGAGTGGAGAACCTTAAAAATCTGGTTTATCTCGATTGTTCGTTTAATAAATCTTTAGGTCAGCTTTCATTTAAAAACATGCCTAAATTGGAGTTTATTGATTGCGGCTGGTCTTCATTGAAAAAGCTTGAACTTGCAGGACTTCCCAATCTGAAAAGATTATATTGCGGAACAAATGATCTCATATCGCTTGATTTGTCTCAAATATCTTCACTTACCGATTTAAACTGTGAAAGTAACAGATTGACGGAGATTTCTATCAATCATTTAAAAAACCTGAAAATTTTACGATGCGAAAATAATTATATCAGAAATCTTGAAATGACTAATCTGAAAGACTTAGAAGGAATAAATTGTTCTTACAACGAAATATCAAGTTTAAATTTTGAAAATTTCAAGCAACTTAACAGCATCAATTGTTCATACAACAGAATTAAATATCTCAACATCAAAACCAACGGAAAACCTTTTACCAATTTTAATATAGAAGGCAACAGATATATCAACACGTTTTGTTATAATGATTTTGACACAAAAATTATAAACGAAAATAATAGGGAGAAAATTAGTCTAAATACCTGTAAATAGTAGCAAAAAAAAGAGAGTCTTTAAAGATTCTCTTTTTTATTTATAATTCAAACTCAATCATCCAGATAAATATCATGATGTGATTTCTTCGATTTCAGCAGCATAAAAGCCAAGCCCAATCCAAGTCCTGCAACCAAAGCAATTTTCGTTTTCTTTCCGGGAACAGGAAGAATAGTATCACCATATATTTTGTGCGGTTCTGAAGACGGCTCAAGAACATTTCCTGATGTGGGTTCGCCATTTTTTAATTTCATCATCACACGCATTCCTGCTGAAGCGGTATTGATGATAACTTTTGGAAACATTTCGTAAAGATTTACTAAAACTCTTGAACGCACATCGGGAAAGAGATCTTTCTGAGGCTCTTTCGCCAACTGTACAATTTTATCGGCTGTATCTCTAGGATCGGAAGCAAATGGCGGAATTTTAAAATCTAAGCCCGAAAACTTTGCCGAATGGGAATTCCCTGTTGATCTCTGAATCTGGGGATAAAGGTTGGCAATATGAATATCAGGATAATCTGAGATTTCGCCGTGAAGACATTCCATCATTCCACGGATTCCGAATTTGGTGGAAGAGTAGACCGCACTGTACGGAGCCGGCATAAATCCGCCAATGGAAACATTATTGATTAAAATTCCTTCATTCTGTTCTTTAAAAAGCGGTAAAACCGAATACGCTCCGTGCATATACCCGAAAAGATTGGTCTTGATCACCTGCTCATGAACTTCCATAGGAATTTCTTCAAACTTTCCGCTTGCCATTACTCCGGCATTATTTACCCAGATATCAACTCTTCCGAATTCTTTTACTGCAGCTTTCAAAAGATGATCAACTTCCTCAGCTTTTGAAACATCGGTAGGTACTGCGATAGCACTTACGCCGAGATCAAGACATATTTTTAATGTTTCATCCAAAGCTTCGTGACCTCTTGCTGCGATTACGATGTTGCAGCCTTCAAAAGCGAATGCTTCAACAGTAGCTCTTCCGACACCGCTGCTTCCGCCCGTTACAACGACGGTTTTACCACGGAGACTTCTTTTTTCTAAACTGTTTTGTGATTTCATATGGTGATGTTTATAGATTTTGATATAAGTGTTGTTTAAAACCTATCTATTTTTACACCAAATACGAATTTTTTGAATATTAATTTTAATTCAATCCATTAAAAAATAAAAACACGAACCATTACGTTCGTGTCTGATTTGAAATAATATTTAATGCGTGTTTAATTGATATAAGTCTAGTTCAAGAAAATTGTTGTTTTTTATAAGCTCTTCTTTTCTTTCTTTTTCAATTTCCCGCATCATATCTTCCTGTGAATAAGTTTTCCCATCAAAAGTTATCGAAGCTTTTACAGAATCGGAGCCTAAGGTTTGACGCATATCTTTTACAGGATCTTTTTTGTAATCAGCCCAAAGTTTTCTGAATTTTTGTTCGTCTACTCCAATTTCCCTGTTTTTTTTGCTCAGCAGATTATCAGAATCAGCAATTACTTTTTTTGTTCCAATAAGTGTAAACTGATGATCTCCTTTAGTATCTTCAGCTTTTACAATTAAACCGGGCAAACCATACAATTCATGCGGACCGTCTTGCAATGGAATTTCAGGAGCAAACCACACTTTCCATTTTCTTCCGTGTAAAGTTGTAGTTGCTTTTTGAACTTCATATCCTAAAACTTTAGATTTTTCTTTGCTGATTTTCCAGTCAAGTTTTTTATCAATGTTAATTAATAATTGATTTGAACCAATATCTTTTTTCAAAGTACGCTTGTAATCAGGATATGTTTTTACGACTTCTGTATTTACTTTTGCCTGTTTTAAACCTGTGAAATCAAAATGAGCCTGCTGTGTTGCTTTTGCATTCTTAAAAGTTGCAGTCATTGTAGAATCATATACTTGTTTTGCCTGACTATAAAATTTAGAACCCTTTGGTGTGGTCTGCAAAACCATGTTTTCAGAATCGAACTTATCCCGGTTTAACGAGTCTATTTTAAATTTATATTCGTAAATAAATTGGTTAGACTGCGCAAAACAAAATCCTGTAAGAAGAACTAAAAAAATAGAGAATTTGATTTTCATAAGATTATTGATCTTAAAAGGTAACGCTTTCTTCCTTCATACTGTAAATAATCACATGCGAATCTTCTCGCTTACCGGTTTTATGAACAGATTTCGCAGCAAGAATCTTAAAGTTTTTTGGCCGATAAATCGTGTATGTTTCATCTTCTCCGTTGTAAATCACTTTTTCTGCATTCTCAAAAGAAATGTTATCGTTTTTCATTGTTACGTTTCCCTCGTAAGTTGTGGTTTTGTCCTCTGAATTTTTTTTCAATTTATCAGATTTAAACGAAAATGATTTCATCACCTTTTTTTCCTGACCAAATGAGATTTGTGAAAAAAGCAGAAACATAAAAATGCCAGAGATTGTAAAGTATCTTTTCATATATTCGATTTTAATAAAACGAAAATACAGATAAATCTCCACAATGTGTAAAATTTATTATTATTTATGAATTCTAATATCTTTTTAACTAAAAATTAAACAATCATCAGATTATGATTTCTCCTAATGGATTTACCTTATTTTTAGATTGGTCATTTTCATGTTCTTTTTGAGACTTTTGGAAGAAATGTTATTTTCAAATGTAAAAGGTACCGATTTCAGAGTCATATTTTTATCGGGAACCAAAACATTAAAATGCAGATGTTCACCAGAAACAAAGCCTGTTGCTCCGCTTAATCCGATGGGCTGATTTCTTTTCACAGCATCACCTACCTTCACCAAACTCCCGCCTTTTTTTAAATGAACGTATTGTGTAAAAATACCGCTGTGAGGGTGATATAAGGTAATATAATTGGCATACGGAATCCATTGTCTGTCTTCCTTTCCAAATTCATAATCTTTTATAACACCTACTACGAAACCATCATCTGCACTGGTCACCGTATCGCCGGTTTTCATATTAAAATCAATTGCATATCTGCTGTAATCACTGTCGTGACTGAAGCTTCCGTTATCAGATTGCATGATTCTATACATTTTACCCTGAGGAAAGGGTAGTGCAAGGTTAGTTGGGGTGATTTTTTTATTTTCGTCACCTAATGATATTATTACTGAGGAAAAATTTACTTTTTCTTTTACTAAGTTTCTTTTATAAGCTTTAAATATTTTTTCTGAATTTTCATGAATTACAAATTTCAGAGTGTCATCGATTACTTGATTTTCTTTTAAATAATCAGAGAAAAGATTGATCCTCAACGGACAGGATAACGGATTGTAAAGAACAATAGCAACAGTATCATTTTCATAGGTTGTTTTGAAATCTAACGAAAACTGATAGTACTTTTCTCCGGGTAATTCCTGTGCATTACAAAAAGAAAAAAACAGATATATAAAAATAAATATTGCTTTGCTAACCCTCATGACGTTTGTATCTCAATCAAAAATAAGTAAATTTTTCACAAGTACTTGAAAATAAAATCAACACAAGCCTTAGTTTTGGCTACAACAATCTTTGATTCGGTCACATTGTTCTTTTCTTGATTTCTCAACTTTGTACTGTAAAAATTAATCAATTAAAATAATTAAAAAATGAACACACAAAAAGTATGGTTTGTAACCGGAGCATCAAAAGGTTTAGGTTTAACCCTGGTAAAAAGATTATTAAATGAAGGACATTCTGTAGCTGCAACTTCCAGAAATGTTTCAGAATTGAAATCAGCAGTCGATTCTGAAAGTGCATCCTTCCTTCCTCTGGAAATGGACTTGATCAACGAAGCTAGTGTATCAGAATCAATCAAAAAAACAGCAGATCATTTTGGAAAGATCGACATTATTGTCAACAACGCCGGTTACGGACAGTTGGGAACTCTGGAAGAATTAACAGATGAAGAAAGCCGTAAAAATTTCGACACCAATGTATTTGGTTCGTTAAATGTTATCAGAAAAGCAATGCCTTATTTAAGAGAACAAAAAAACGGCCACATCATTAACATTGCTTCTATTGGCGGGCTTTCGGGCGACTTTCCTGGATGGGGAATTTATTGTGCAACTAAATTTGCTGTTGTAGGATTTACAGAATCATTAGCTGCTGAAGCAAAAGAATTCGGCATCAATGCAACCGTAATTTATCCTGGATATTTCAGAACTGATTTCTTAACGGGAGGTTCACTTCGCACTCCTGAAAGTGAAATTGAAGCTTACCAAACAGCAAGAGAAGT
The DNA here is from genome assembly GCF_051011795.1 of Chryseobacterium sp. RLHN22. Lineage (NCBI taxonomy): Bacteria > Pseudomonadati > Bacteroidota > Flavobacteriia > Flavobacteriales > Weeksellaceae > Chryseobacterium > Chryseobacterium sp. RLHN22. Next base: position 37,199 of record NZ_JBPCHW010000008.1, on the reverse strand, counting down.
TCAGGCTGCGCACGAAAAAGAGATCAACGGAAATCAGCCTGGAGATCCTGAAAAAGCAGCTGCGGCAATGATAGAATTGGCGGCAATGGAAAATCCACCGGTTCATTTGGTTTTAGGTTCAGATGCATTTCAGATGGCGAATAGTAAATTAAGCTCACTTCAAGCTGAAATTTCAGACTTTAAAACTCTAAGTATTTCAACAGATTATTAAATTTGTAAGGCAACAGTTTCTTACTGTTGCCTAATTTTTAAAAAATATGGCAAACAGAAAATTATACAGCATCGATACGGTATCTGAACTTCACAAAATTTCAGGCTTATCACAACCGCAACATCCGTTGATCAGCCTTGTTGATTACAGTCAGGTAGAATATCAGATTGAAGAATCAGAAATCAGCTGGATTCAGGATTTGTATTTTATTGGTTTTAAAAGAGATTTGCAAGGGAAGCTTCATTATGGTCAAAGTCAATATGATTTTGATGGAGGTTTGCTTTGTTTTATCGCACCAAGACAGCTTGTGAAAATGATTATTGAGAAATATGATAAAAAACCTTCGGGATATCTTCTTGCATTTCACCCTGATTTTATCTGGAATACACCTTTGGCAAAAACCATTCATAAGTATGAATTTTTCGGTTATGATGTAAACGAAGCATTATTTCTTTCCGAAAAAGAAGAAGAAACCCTAATCGGGCTTTTCAAAGGAATTGAAAAAGAATATCAGTCGGGAATTGACCAGTTCACGCAAAGTATCATCATTTCACAGATTGAAGTAATTCTTAATTATTGCGAACGTTTTTATCAGCGACAGTTTATTACGAGAAAGAAAAGCAATCACCAGGTTTTAGATAAACTGGAATTTTTCCTGGAAGAATATTTTACCAATGAAAATATCATCAACAACGGGCTTCCAACAGCACAGTTAATCGCTGAACAGCTTAATGTTTCGACCAATTATTTAAGCTCTTTATTAAAATCACTTACCGGGCAAACCACACAGCAACACATCCACGGAAAATTGATTGAAAAAGCTAAAGAAAAGCTGTCTACAACTGATCTTACAGTAAGTGAGATTGCGTATGAACTAGGGTTTGAGCACTCACAGTCATTCAGTAAATTATTTAAAGCTAAAACAGATATTTCGCCTTTGGAATTCAGGAAATCATTCAATTAAAACCAAATTGCCCTCATTTTAAAATACTTTTTTAATGATTATTTAAATCCAAAATATTCATTTTATTTATACCTCGGTTCTGAAAAATGGCGTGTTAATCATTATCTTTACCTAAGTTTTCTCATCAGAAGAGATTTCAAACTTACATTTTCATGCTCAATTCTACTCAATCAGGAATTTCCAGAACGGTAATCTGGTCAATGTCAATTATTTCAGGACTTGTTGTTGCCAATAATTATTATAACCAGCCTTTATTAGGTTTAATTTCAAAAGATTTAAATGTTACCGAAAGTGCAGCCGGAAAAATCTCTGTTTTAACACAAATAGGTTATGCAATAGGATTGTTGCTAATTGTTCCGCTAGGTGACAAATTCTTAAGAAAAAGACTCATATTAATTGATTTACTTTTGGTTTTTGGAGCACTTTTGTGGATGACATTCGCTACAGAGCTATGGATGCTGTACGCGGCAAGTCTATTGATTGGAACTACTTCCGTAATTCCTCAGTTATTTGTACCGATTGCTGCAGAACTATCCTCAGAAAAAGAAAAAGCCGCCAACATCGGACTGGTTGTTTCTGGATTATTATTAGGAATTTTATTATCCCGTTTTATAGGTGGAATCGTTGGCGAAATGTGGGGCTGGAGAAGTATGTTCGGAATTGCAGCGGGATTAATGCTTTTAGTCTGGATTTTTGTCTATAAAATGCTTCCCGAAATGAAGCCTAATTTCAAAGGAACTTATTTTGAACTGATGAATTCTGTGTGGAATCTTGCAAAAACACAACCTGTTTTACAATTAGCATCTTTCCGTGGAGCAATGGCATTTGGGTCGATGTGCGCTCTGTTTACGACGTTAGTTTTTCATATGGAAAGACCGCCGTTTGAAGTCGGAGCTTCTGTTGTGGGAAGTTTTGGTTTAGCAGGTGCAGTCGGAGCTTTGGCCGCAGCAAAAGTTGGAAGTTTACAAAAGAGAATGAGCATTAACCGTATTATTTTTTATGCTCTTTTAATTCTCATCGGAAGCTGGGGATTCACTTATTTTGCAGGAAATACTTACTGGGGACTGATTGTCGGGGTAATTCTCGTTGATTTAGGAGTACAGTCAAGTCATATTATGAACCAAACCAATTACTTTCTGTTGAAAACTACTGCGGTAAACCGATTAAACACGGTTTATATGGTTTCTTATTTTATCGGAGGTTCATTGGGAACATATATTGCTTCTGTTGCATGGCAATATGCACAATGGGACGGTGTTTGCTTTGTGGGTGTTACGATGGGATTATTGGCTTTGGTAGCGCATGTTTTATTTGCAAGGAAAATCAATACTGAAAAATAATCAATACTTTAAAATAAAAATAAAATGAAAATAGAAATCTGGTCGGATGTAATGTGTCCGTTTTGTTATATCGGAAAGAAAAATTTTGAACAGGCTTTGGAAAGCTTACCTTTCAAAGATGAAGTAAAAGTAGAGTGGAAGAGTTTTCAGCTGGATCCAACTTTAGAACGGTCGGAAACAAAAACAACAGCAGAATATTTCAGAGAGAAAAAAGGTTTTTCTGAAGAACAGGCAAAGCAAATGACGAATCAGGTGATACAAATGGGAAAAGCTTCAGGAATTGATTTTAACTTTGAAAAAGCATTGATTACCAATACTTTTACAGCTCACAAACTTCTTCATTTAGCTAAAAAATACAATAAATCTTCAGAAATGGAGGAGGAGTTATTCAAAGCGCATTTTCTGGATGGTAAAAATGTTGGAGACATCGAAACTTTGGTTTCTTTAGCAATTTCTTTAGGAATCGATGCTGAAGAAGCAAAAAATTCTTTACAATCAGAAGAATTTGATTACGAAATCAATCAGGATATTTTAGAAGCCAGAAATAACAGAATTACAGGTGTTCCATTTTTCATTCTAAATGGAAAATATGGAGTTTCAGGAGCTCAACCGGCAGAAGTTTTAAAGAATGCATTAACCCAAACTTATGAGGAAACGGTAGTTCCTTTTAAAGATAATTCTTCTCAAAATAATCTTTCCTGTGACGCAAATGGTTGCTCAATTTAACATAATATAATTCATGATTACCTTAAATAAAGAATTAGCATATCCGATTTCAGAGACACTTTTTGTTTTTGCACTGGATTATGAAGCCGGAAAAGTTTTTGATCATACCAGAAAATTAATTACCGGAATCGGAAAAGTAAATGCCGCAATTGAACTTACAAAAGCCATCCAGAAGAAAAAACCAAAACTGATTGTCAATCTCGGTTCAGCGGGTGGAAACGGTTTTCAGAAAGGTGAAGTCATTTGCTGTACTCAGTTTATTCAGCGTGATATGGATGTGAGAGGTTTAGGCTTTAAAAAATTTGAAACTCCGCTGTGTAATATTCCTATAATTTTGGAAAACGGATTAAAAATGGATAATCTGAAAGAAGGAATTTGTGGAACTGGTGACAGTTTTGAGATGAATCACATCAACACAGAATATAATGTTATTGACATGGAAGCTTATCCTTTAGCATTGATTGCAAGACAGGAAAATATTCCGTTTTTATGTCTAAAATATATTTCCGATGATGCCGGAAGTGAAGCGGCAGATGATTGGTCGGTTCAGGTACACTTAGCTTCTGAAGCTTTTAAACAAATATTATTTACAAAGATTTTACCTTAGGAAAATTAAAAAATAAATCTTTGATGAATTATGGAGAATATTTCCGGAAAAATGATACAATTGAAGAGTAATCTAAATATAGAAATTCAATTTTAACCATGAAAAATTATATATTTTTAGCATTTGCAATACTTTTCGAATCTGTTGCAACATCTTTTTTAAAAAGCATCTGAAGGATTTACAAAACCTTTACAAACTATAATTTTTGTTATAGCAATGTCAGCTTCGTTTTATTTACTGACTCATGCGATCAAAGTTATCCCAATTGGAATTGCTTATGCAATTTGGTCAGCCGTTGGAATTGTTTTAATTTCTTTGGTAGGTTATTTTGTTTACAAACAAACTCTTGATCTTCCTGCAATTTTAGGAATTGCCTTAATCATTATTGGAGTTGTTATTATCAATATATTTTCAAAATCGGCATCTCATTAATTATAGAAAGAGATATTGAGGTTTTTTAATGTATAGAAAAATATCCAATTTAACATAATATAAATTATAGGACTTTTTTATACTATGAAGTGTGAAGTAATAATAATGCTAATTAGTGGAATCTTTTAGAGAATAAACCCAATTTATAATTGATAAAAATCTTTTAATTCGATCAGTTATTCAATTTATATTTTTTAAGCGATTCTCAGCGATTAGCATTTTGTATTTATTTCAATAATTATATTTAAAAAATTAATAAACTACTGTTAGGAATCAAACAAATTCTTGGAAGAAAAATCTTAACCGATTTTCAACGATTAGCTTCCCGTTAAATTAGAATTACTTTAAAAATCTTCATCATTCAAATCACAATGATTAAATTAGCAGATATAAAATTTAACATAATATTGAAATTATGAAAAAGTATATTGTAATCAGTGCATTTTCTGTTTTGTTGATGAATTGTACTAAAAAAAATGAAACTGTAAAACCTGTAACGACTACAGATTCTATCGAAACTCCCGCTGAACCGGTTGTAGACACTTTAGGCGCTAAAACATTCTGTTATGTTGGCGTTACCGGAAAAGACAGTGTTTTTGTGAGTCTGGATGACAACTTAGGTACATTTTCAGGAAAAATGGCTTACAAAAACAGTGAAAAAGACAGTTCAAAAGGTGAATTATCAGGCTTTAAATCTGGCGACACTTTGAAACTGACTTACGAATTTGCCTCAGAAGGAACTACCAGCAAAAGAGATATTTTCTTCATCCAAAAAGGAAATACTTTGACAGAAGGAATTGGAAATCAAAAAGATGAAAACGGAACAATGCGTTATGCCGATGAAAAGAAAATTTCATACAAAGACGGTCAGAAACTGGAGTCCGCAGACTGCAAAACTGTTTCAAAAGCTTTGCAATAATTTAAATCATATTAAAAATGCAGCTCTTAGAAGCTGCATTTTTTTATTTATAATTCACTGTTAAAAGTCTGAATAAAATCTTCAACAGCTTCATTATGAGTATTCCATGAAGTTATCAAACGAATTGCCGATAAATTTTCATCAATTTTTTTCCAGACATAAAATTCAAATTTTTCAGATAAAACTTCAATCATTTTATTACTTAAAATTGGGAAAATCTGATTGGTATACGTATCAGAAAGGAATTGCACTCCCCTTTCAGAAAATGCTTTTTTAATCTTCATTGCTTGTTGATTAGCATTTTTAGCCAAATCAAAATACAAATCATTCTGCATCAATTCCAAAAACTGAATTCCCAAAAGTCTTCCTTTGGCCAGCAACGCACCTTTTTGTTTGATATTAAAGGCAAAATCCAGCTGCAAATCTTTATTATTGATGACAATTGCTTCTCCTAATAAAGCTCCGTTTTTAGTTCCGCCTAAATAAAAAACATCAGTCAATTTAGCAATATCTTTTAAGGTTAAATCACTGATTTCGGATGTTAAAGCATGACCCAATCTTGCTCCGTCCATAAAAAGATAAAGATTATTTTCTCTGCAGAATATTGAAAGATTTTCCAGTTCTTCTTTAGAATAAATCGTTCCTAATTCTGTCGAGTTTGAAATATAAACCAACTTCGGCATTACCTGATGTGGAATATTTTTATGGTTTTCTAAAACAGGAATTACATCTAAAGGAGTCAGTTTTCCGTCTTCTTTTTCTATGCTCAAAACTTTATGTCCGGTTGCTTCAATCGCTCCGGTTTCATTGTTCAAAATATGTCCGGTTGCTGCCGAAATTACACATTGATAAGGTCTTAAAATCGAAGAAATGACGATCAGGTTCGCCTGTGTTCCGCCTGAAACAAAATAAATTTCAGAATCAGGATTTTCAATTTTATTTTTAATTAAACTTTTAGCTTTCTGAGAATATTCATCATCGCCATAACCAGCCTGCTGATCGAGATTATTCCGAAGAAGAGATTCTAAAATCTGTGGATGACAACCTTCAGAATAATCGTTTTTAAAGGAAAATTTCATAGAGTAAAATTAAAAAAACTTAAACGAACAAGACCCATGTTTAAAAAATATTTTGTTAGATTTGTAATGAAAATCATCTAACATTTTGAAAACAACATTAACAGAAGAAAATTATCTGAAAGCTTTGTTTCATGTAGTTGACCATGAAGGGAAAGTGACGATTAACGAGTTGAGCAAATTTCTCAATGTAAAAATGCCGAGCGTTAACAACATGATGAAGAAATTCGCAGAGAAAAACTGGGTAATTTACGAAACGTATAAGCCCCTCAAAGTTACCGAAAAAGGTCGGCGTGAAGCTGCTTTAGTTGTAAGAAAACACCGTCTTACCGAAATGTTTCTGGTTAAAAAAATGAACTTCGGCTGGGAAAATGTGCACGAGATTGCAGAACAATTAGAACACGTTCATTCCAACGTTTTCTTTGATAAAATGGATGAAATATTGGATTATCCTAAATTTGATCCACATGGCGAACCAATTCCTGATAAAGACGGAAATATTATCGCCCAGGATTTACAGAAATTAAGCAACTGTAAAGTAGGTGAAACGGTAGTTTTTGCTTCTGTCACTTTATCCGACGACGCTTTTCTGAATTATCTTACTGAAAGAAATCTTCTTTTAAATACGAAAATTAAGATTCTTAAAATTGAAGATTTTGACAAATCAATTACAATAGAAATTTCAGGAAAAACAGAGATTCTCAGCAAAAAAGCAACAGAAAAGATTTTGGTGAAACATTAATTTATCTCTTTTATTTCACCTAATTTCTTGGGCTTTTTACTTAATAAAAATACGGTTGAAATAATCAGTAAACTTCCAATCCAGTCAATGATTGAGAATGATACATTCAGCCAAAGTACCGCCAAAACAGTTGCCGACAGAGGTTCCATTGAAGCGAGAAGACTTGTTTTTTGTCCGCCAATAATTTGTACTGCGGTAAGATAAGCGTAAAAAGCAATCAAAGTTCCGAAAATAACGATAAAAGCGGTGTACCAATACGTCTGAAAATCCCAAATTCCTTCAATACTAAAAGGAGATTTTACAAAGCTGAAAACAAAACCGCCACATAACATTTCCCATCCGATTACAACCGATGATTTATATTTTGAAAGCAATTTTACGGGCTGTAAAGTATAGATTGCCAATGCAACTGCGGAAGCTAAACCAAAAAATAAAGCTGTTCCTGAAATGCTTAAACTGTCGATATTTCCGTGAGTGACCAATAAAAAGGTTCCGGCAATCGCTAAAATAATCGCCAGAAACTCTATCATCAAGGGAATTTTTTTGTTTTTAAATGCCAAATAAATCGCAATCACAACCGGACCAGCGTATTGTAAAACCGTTGCTGTTGCAGCATTTGAATGTTTTATGGCTGCAAAATACGTGTACTGAACAGCCAACATTCCTGTGATGCTGAAAACTGTAAGCTGAATGGCATCTTTTTTATTTTTCCAAATAGAAAATAAATCAGATTTTTCGATGAATTTTGCGAATACGAGTAAACAGATTCCTGAAATCAGCATTCTGATGGTAATCAGCCATTCGATATTAATTCCTCGTTGCTGAAATAAAAACTGTCCGAAAGTTCCTGAAACTCCCCAAAGCAAAGCTGCGATTACAGCCAACAAAAATCCTTTAAAAACATTCATCCCAATTGATTTATTTTGCAAATTTGCATCAAAAACCAATTGCTTTTTAACGAAATTTAGATAGTTTTTTGCAATTTTGTTTCATATTAATACCAATACTGTGAAATCACTTGACCAATTTGATACTGCCATTTTAAAAATTCTTCAGAAAGATAATTTAACTCCACAAAGAGATATTGGCGAAAGCATCGGTCTTTCAGCAGCTGCAGTTCAGCGAAGAATTAAACGGATGCGAGATTCAGGAATCATTAAAGCCGACGTTTCTGTAATCGACATCAATAAGATCAATCATTGTGTAACTTTGGTTGTGGAAGTTTTTATGGAAAGCGAAAAGATTGAATTGCTTGATTATGCAAAGTCTGTTTTCACATCAACTCCGGAAGTTCAGCAATGTTATTTTGTAACTGGAGATTCAGATTTTATCCTGATTATCGTAGTTCCTTCTATGAAGGATTATGAAATTTTAACGAGAAAAATTTTTTATAGCAATAAAAATATCAAACATTTCCGAACGATGGTGAATATGGATACTCTGAAATCTACTCTTGAATTGCCGGGTGAGATTTTGCAGCAATTAGAATAACTGAGCTTTCATAATTTTTAAAATAAAAAACCTCTTGATGAGAGGTTTTAAAAAATTTATTGAAAATTAGATTTTAATTTATCAGAAAGTTCTTTATCAATTTTACTGCTGTTTTTAATCTTTTCATAGATTTTTCTGGCTTTTTTCTCCAACGAAGCATCTTTATTTTCTTTAGCATTTATAATCATTGAAAGCGCATAAAGTGCTAAATATCCGTCATCTTTTTTATATGCTGAATAAACCTCTTCCAAATAAGGCAGACTATATCTGTAATCTTCCTTGAGTGCATACAAAATACCAAACATATATTTCACATCTGATTTTACCTCACCTTCTCTCTCATACAAACCTTCTGCAATTTTTAGATTTTTCAATCCCAAATCATAATCTCCTAAAATAATAGCTGTATTGCCAATTCCGTAGAAACCTTCCGGATTAGTCGGGAAATACTTGGTCATTTCCTCATATTTATTACGAGCTTTATCAACAGCTCCAAACAGCATAAACTCAATCGCTAAATTCTGTTTAAATTCTAATGATTTATTTTGAGCTAAACTATCGGCAACGTAATAATATGTAAGAGCTTCTTTATGCTTTTCTTGTAATCTGAAAAGGTATCCTGCCATAAAAAATGCATCACAATATGTTGAATCTTTTGCGGCTACATCTACCATAGCACGTGTAGCTTTATCATATAGATTCGGAAATTGGAGGGCTTTTATTACCGCATCAAATCTTTTCTTAGAATTTTCATTTTGAGGTGTGCAGTAGTTCTTTTTACCCGAAAAATAGTTTTCCTGACAAATTCCTTTTATTGAAATAATCAGAGTTAAAATAATTAATAGTTTTTTCATGCTCAAAAATAAAAAAAGCGGATCAAAAATCCACTTTAAAATTATTTTGATAATTTATTTCAAATACTTTGTAATCGCTTCATCAGTTGGTTTCACCTTACTTACGAAACTGTCGATTAACTTACCGTTTTCATCCAATAAAAACTTAGTAAAATTCCACTGAATTTCTGTGTCTTTTACACCATTCAGACTTTTTTCTGAAACATATTTAAAAATTGGCGCAGTGTCATCGCCTTTTACCGAAACTTTAGATGCTAAAGGAAAAGTTACTCCATAATTTTTCTGGCAAAAAGCTCCAATTTCAACATTGCTTCCTGGTTCTTGTCCGCCAAAATTGTTTGCTGGAAAACCTACCACAACAAGTTTGTCTTTATATTCATTTGAAAGCTTTTCCAAATCTGCATATTGAGGTGTAAATCCGCACTCTGAAGCCGTGTTTACAATAAGAATTTTCTTGCCTTTAAAATCTGCGAAATTAATGGTTTTACCTTCTTCAAGCGCATCTACCTTGTAATCGTATATTGATTTTGACATAACTTTGTTTGTTTTTACTTTAGAAACTTCATTTTTTTTCTGTGCACAGCTGTTAAAGAATGCACCCAATGAAATCATCACTATGAAAATCTGTTTCATATCTGGAATTTTTTAATTAAAATTTAAAACTGTTTGCCGGAAATACTTTATTGATTTCCACTTTATTCAGAAGCATTACATAATCGCCATCTTTTTTGGCACTCGATGATTCTATTCTGAAGGGCATCATCAAATTTCCTACCTTTTTGTAATCTGAATATGTTAAAGTTTCGTCTTTTTTCATTTCCTTTAAAAGCATAAAAGATTTTGTATCGAAATAATAGTAGTTTTTGTTCACGTTTTTAGTCAGTTCCACTTTGTGACAGTAAATCTCTCCTACTTTTTCTTTGCCTAAATATTTTGCTTCAAAACCTTTATTTTCCCAATCGATAAAATCATTATCGAAACTTTCAGGAACATATTCCTTGTATTCCTGTAACTTATTGGTCGCATAATTCATTGCATACCCTTTTGTTCCGTCATAGCCTTCAATCGCAGTATCTTTTCCGCCAATTGTAATTACAGTTTTCGTTAAATTTGGTCTTTGCTGATATATTTTGATAGGATATTCATCTTTAATTCCTAAAATTACTTTTCCCTGAAGTAATACTGAATTTAAAAGCTTCCAATTGGTTAATCCACCCGATAATTCTATGTTTTTGTCGATAATTTCTTTAGCAGTCTGAGCGAAAGATAATTGCGAAATAATCAGAACGAAAACGATAAGTAATTTCTTCATTAAATCAATTTATAAATTCAAATATAAGGCTTTTTTAATTTGAAAATTTGAAAATGAGATAATTTGAAAATGCCTAACTATACGTTGAATTTTCAAATTATCGAATTAACACATTTTCAAATTAACTTCCTTGCCTTTTCCAAATCTTCCGGCGTATCGATTCCTACTCCGATGAAATTGGTTTCAATTAATTTAATTTTCATTCCGTATTCCAGATAACGGATGCATTCTATTTTTTCTGAAATTTCCAAAGGTTTCATTTCCAATTTTGAGAACTGAAGCAAAGCATGTTTTCTGAAAGCATAAACTCCGATGTGTTTGAAATAATCAACATTGTAAGAAATTTCTCTATGAAAAGGAATCACAGAACGGCTAAAATACAAAGCAAAACCATTGTTATCGGTTATTACTTTTACATTATTCGGGTTTTCAATTTCTTCTTTTTCGTGAAGCTTTAATTTTAAAGAAGCTAAAGAAATCTCCTGATTATCGTCTGCTTTAAAAACATCAATCAGTTGTTGCAAAGGCTCTAATTTTAAAAACGGTTCGTCTCCCTGAACGTTGATCACAATATCACAGTCGATATTCTGTACTGCTTCGGCAATTCGATCGCTTCCTGTTTCATGTTGCCCCGTCATTACTGCTTTTCCGCCATGATTTTGAATTTCATTAAAAATGATTTCGGAATCTGTTGCTACAAAAACTTCATCGAAAAGTCCGGTTTCCACAACATTTTGATAGGTTGTTGTAATGACTGTTTTGTTTCCCAAAATCTGCATCAGTTTTGCGGGAAAACGGCTGGCTTCGTAACGTGCGGGAATAACAGCAATAATTTTCATTTTATAATAGGTCTAATTTTTAAAATTTATTTTTTGACCGCAAAAGAGTCAAAAGATTTTAGTTCTTAAATAAGTATTTCAAAAGTTTTCAAAAAAAATAATTCACATTTGAATTTACATTTTGCTAACTTTTTTTGGTCTTTTTCCAATCATTCTTTTGTTTCTTTTGCTGTAAAAACATTTTAATTTTTAGTTTAAATAATTAACTAAAAAGATGATTCCGTAAATCCAGGAAATATACAGAAATGAATAAAAAAATCCGAATGCTACACTTTTCAGAAGATTGTCTTTACAGCTTTTCGAATTTTTAAATACCAATCGTAAAGCTCGGAAAAAAATCCAATATAACATGGCGACAAAAAATAAAATCGTAGCCCAAAAGAAGATTCCTAAAAAATATAACAGAAAAACAAGAACAACCGTAAATAAAATCCATAAAATAACCGAAAGTATCACACCTCCACATCCTTCTGCCTCGCCTAAATCAGGAACATCGAAATCTAAGCCGTCAATTTTCGGAGTTTTGTCTACGTATTTTTTAATTCTTTCTTTATGTAAAATATGACCTACATTATCTTTAAGTTTCCATCCAAAATAAAGTCCAGAACTTATAAAAATAAAAAATGCTGCGGCTAAAATTGAGGTCGAAACAATAGAATTTTGAAACAGCGTTCGGTGAGAATTTGTTCCGGAAAGCCAAACACTCAAAATAACCAAAATAATAACCGCTAAAGTGGTAAAGCTTAACCATTTTGTTTCAACAAATGTTTTTTTCGAAAATTTCATCGATGAATTCTGAATGTTTTTTTAATTACATATTTCGGTCAAAAAAAAATTGCCGAAGTACAAACCTTTGGCAATTTATGCGATTTTTCTTAAAACTCAAATTCTCCAATCAGAATTTTGCTGTCATTTTCTCGTTTGTTTTCTTTCTGGCTCTGGAAAACAGCAATTTTTCTCTCCTGTCTTCCGTCTGAATAATACAAGTAAACTTCAGCCATAATCGTTGTTGGCCCTGAAAGAATATTCTGTCTTTCGCCAAAGAAATTGGTTTTAATTTTATATTTTCCTTTAACCGCTTTTTTCAATAAAAACTGTTCCGGACCAAAACCTTGCGTAAAATCATTACTGATTCTACCACCGATTGCCGTCGATTTATGCTGATAAGAGCAATCCTCTCCTTTCGGATCTGTTACCCAAAGATCGATATCAGTATTATCTTTGTTCCAATTAATCACTACACGAATATCTACAGGCAAATCTGCTTTTAAACGGTCATCGATTTTGCTTCCATCAACGTTTTTATTTTGCTTTAAAATATTGTTGATTTCCATAATCAGGATTTCTTCGATTCCGTTGTCACGGATAGAAATTTCGTCTGTGAATTCCTGATACAGGAGAGATTTATAAATATTTAAAGCTTCCTGTTGTCTTTTGTTATCCACCAAAGCCAATGCGTAATCTCTGTGACTTTGCGCATCAAAAGGTCGCCATTCTAGAATTTTCTGTGTAATCCAAAGTTCTTTATCGTAATGACCTCTTTGTTTCAAAAGATAATAAATCGTTTTATACAGTTCCTCATTTTCAAGATCAAGTTCAGCCAATGTACTCAGAACTTTTAATGAAAGCGCTTTGTCTCCTTTTTTGAAAAGTAATTTAGAAATATCAAAATAATAAGAAACCTGCTTTTCATGTTTTGAACGGTTTTCTAAATATTTCTGATAAATGACATCTGCAGACTGTAAATTCTGAAAATCTCTCATGTATTCTGCCGTGCTTTCTACGTCGACTAAAGTGATTTTTCCTTTTGGTTGAGATTCTTTTTCAACTATCTTGGCTGAACTCGATACTTCTCTTACAACATTTGCTGAAGCATTGTATCCCACAACAACTACTTCTTCAAGTCTTTGATTGTTTACAGTATCTCTTATAGATTGATTTGATACTTTCGGATATTCCTTTTTCTCTACAGGTTTAAATTCTGTATTCCACCAGGTTTTTAATTCTCTCGTTTTATCAAAAGCTTTAGATAAAAGATTTTTTCTCTGTTCTAAAACTCTGCCTTTACTATTGGCGATAATTTTCTGATAATCCGCTAATAATTCCTGTGGCGGCATAATTTTGTAGCGTACATAATCATTAATATCATCCAGAACAATTAAACTTGTATTTTTACTTACCACCCCAAATTGTTCGCTGATAATTTTAATTTCCTGGCGGTTTTGTGTGGAATTTAATTCCAGCTCATTGATTTTTCTCTGAGCCCAAAACTGTGCGATTTGCCAATTTTCCAATTGTTGTGCTTTTGAAAAATCTACCGATGTTTCGAATTTATCATTTCCAACTGAAAAAACAGCGGTTAATTTGCCAGCATTTCCGTTTGTAATTCCAAAAATATTGACTGGTTCATTGATGACCGAACCTATATTTGGAAACAATTCCTGCATATTCGGATTTTCTTTAAATCCTAAGAAACGAACGGGTAATTTTTTGTAAGCTTTTAAAGCTGACTGCGTATCCAATTCATTTAAATTAATAAAATTTCCACCAGACTGATTCGCTAATAATTTAAGCAAGTTAAAATCTGAAGTCGGGGTACTTGAAATGCTGTTTAAAGGTTTTTTAAACTTCATCGTTAAATCTCCAAAATTGGAAATTCCGTCAGAAAATAAAAGATATTCTTCTACCCCATTTATTTCTTTCAAAGCTCCGAAATCAGTTCCGCCATCGTATTTTACATTTAAAATTCTATTTTTCAGTTCGCTCCAGTTTCCGTGAGAAATACTGAATTCTTCTGCTTTTTCAAAAGTATTATTCAACAGAGAAAAAGAAACGGAAACATTTTTATTATCTGAAAAATAAGCATCTAAAAATTGTAATTCTTTATCACGGTTTCTCTTTGAACCACTGTAAGAATTATCCCAAATAATGGCAATTTTCTGAGATTTAGGTTTTTCTTTGACAGGAAAATCTAATCCTACATTGGCTGCAAAATAAAATTTATCTCCCGAAGCTTTTTGCAAGACAACATTGGATGAATTCTGATTTTTTGGAATGGTTACTTTTAAACTTTCGTTGGGTGTAAAATCTGTTTTGCTAATTTCAGCAATCCACTGATTTCCCTGTTTCTGAAACGCAAAATTTCCGTCAGGATTTTCTAAAATCTTTGGTACAGTCGCCGTTTCGCTAATCCATACTTTCAGATTGAATTTAGGAATTGTCGTTGCATTAGCAAAGCTTAAAAAGTATTGATAATCGGAAGCGAAATTCTTCAATTCCTGATGATAAGTAATCTGAATGGTTCTTGTTCCTTTTTCAGGCAACGGATAAATTCTGGTTCTGAAATTGTTGCCTTCTACTTTCTCAATAATTCCGGGATCAACATTTCTTCTTTCAATGCTTTCGAAAACTTCTTTAGCTCTTTCCTTTGGAACAGGAACTGCATTTCTGAGTTTTCCGTTGATGTCTAAAGCATAGCCACTCACCGAAACACCTTCCGGAAGCGGAAAAGTAAGGTTTCCTTCCAAAATTCTGTTGCTTGGATTATAAAAAGTATATGTTGCCGTTGTTGTCGCAAGATTGCCTAAAATTTTGGTATCAATTTTAGCTTCCTGAAGAATGACAGGATTTTTTTTCTGGTTCTCCACTTCCAGTGTGGGAATTTGTGCAAACGCAACACTGAAAGCCAGTGTTGCCATAAGGCTGATTATTTTTTTCATAATGAATTGTGTTTTAATTAATATGATCAACTTTTGCTTCTGCCGCTAAAAACGGGTACACAGAATTAATCTCCTTAGCGATAATTCCGAAATTATAACCCTGCACTTTTTCAACGCCGCTGAAATTAACGGCGATTAATTGTCCGCAATTATTAAAAATCGGTGAACCGCTTGCTCCGTGCGTTGAAGTTACGCTGTACTGAATTTTTGTTCCGTCTGATTCTTTGCTGATTTGCCCGTCATACAACTGTACTTTAATTCCGGAAATGGTTTGCGCCAAATCTTCACCTAAAGGATAGCCGATCATTACTGCTTTTTCTCCTGGACGCAAAGACTGATCATCCGTTACAGCATTATCAAGGCTAATGATATTTACAACCGTATTTGGCGTTTCTTTGGTAGTCAGTTGTAAAACCCCTAAGTCTACGGATTGATCTTCCGAAACTTTCTCAATCGTACATGGCAGAAATTCTTCTGCAGAATTATGCAAAGCCACCGAAATATCGATCGTTTTCATATAAACTTCAATATCTTCTTCGGAAACATAATCTTTCTGCGGAATTGATGCTGCAATATCTACTGCTTCTGCTGTTGAATCTACAGCCGGTTCATCCGATGTTACAAATTCTTCTCCCTGATCTGCTTCTCCTTCACCGCCGTGATAATCGCCTTCACCTTCATCACTATATTCTGAAGAAGCATTTCCCCAATTGGATGCAATAAAAGTTTCATAGCCGTCTTCCGAAATATCCGTGGTAAGAATTGATGCGATTTTTCTTCGGATGTTTGAAGCATCTGTATTAATTTGATCAATATTTTCAGGCGAATTCCAAGGTTGAAGAACATGACTGTTGGAAATCATATTTCCTTTTTTGTCAACAAAGAAAGCTGTTCCGAAAAGGGTTTGCTCAGAAGCTTCGGGAATATTGAGCTGAACTTCCTTTCCTTTAATCTTTGCGAAAAAAGCATATCTGTGTTTTACCATAACAACAGCATCTTTGTACGCATCATAAATTTTTGTGTCGGTATCTAAACAGACATTTTCAGTGATAGGTTCTACCTGATGATTTTTATAATATTGATATCCAAAATAAGAAATTCCACCTAAAAGAATGATTCCTCCTAAGCTGAAAAATGCGATTTTATAGGGGTTTCTTTTCTTTTTTTCAGTTACAGGTAAAGTTTCCTGTGATTTTTGGTCTACAGATTCTGTTTTGATTTCATCTGTAGGATTTTGAGGAATTAAATTTTCCGATCCCAGATTTTTTTGTTCCAAAATATCATCAGAAGGCGAATTATTGTTCTGTTGTGGCTTATTCTGATCCAACTCATTATGGTTGGATTCATTTTTTTCATGATCCATTCGTGCTCAGTATTAAGTGTTTATAATAAAAAAGTTGATCCTTAATAAAAGAATCAACTTGTGGTATAAATTTAAAAAAATATTTTAAACTATTTTAAATTATTTAGGGCATTCTCTAATTTAGGCATCATAACAGAAATTTCATCAGTTGCCAAACCTCCCACTGAAGCTCTGAACCAAGGCTCAGATTTTTCTTCTCCAAAAGCTGAGAACGGAACTAAAGCAACTCCAGCTTCATTAATCAGATAGAAAACCAAGTCTGAAGAATTTTCAATCACCGTTCCGTCAGGCTTTGTTTTTCCGATATAATCTAATTTAATCGTAAGATATAAAGCTCCCATCGGTTCGATGCTTTCTACGGCTAGACCTTTGTTTTTTAAATCCTGAATTCCGTTGTGAAGAACTTTTAAGCTTTCTTCCAGTTTTGCTTTAAAATCATTGATAAATCCATTTACATTATCCGCATTCTGAAAATATTTTGCAGTAGCTTCCTGCTCCGGTTTTGGCGCCCAAGCTCCAACGTGAGTCAACAAAGCTTTCATTTTGTCGATTACCTGAGTAGGACCAAATCCCCATCCTACACGAACTCCGGTTGCAGCAAGACATTTAGAGATACCTTCTATATAAATCGTAAATTCTCTCATTTCAGGATAAAGAGAAACCGGATCGACATGTTTTGCACCGAAAGTAAGATTAGAATAAATCTGGTCGTACATTAGGTACAACGGTTTTTCGTCTGCACCTCTTTTTGCATTTTCTTCCAAAATCATTTCACAGATTTCTCTCAACTGAGCTTCTGTAAACATGGTTCCAGTTGGGTTCAGCGGTGAACAAAGTGCCAAAAGAACAGCACCGTCTAAGTGTGGTTTCAATTCTGCAGCCGTTGGTAAGAAATTGTTTTCCGGGGTTGTTTTTACTTCAATAGCATTTGCAGAAGTAAGATAGGCGTAATGATTGTTGTTCCAAGACGGAATAGGGTAAATTACTTTATCGCCTTCATCCACGATTGTTTTGTAAACCGCATAAATCAAAGGTCTTGAACCTGCTGTAATCAGAATATCATTCGCAGAATAATCTAAATTCCATCTCGATTTTAAATCTTTAGAAACTTCATTTCTCAACGATAACAATCCGTTTGCAGGTGGATAATTCGTTAAATTATTCTGATATGCTTTCTGAATTTCTTCTTTTAATTCTGCAGGAATCGGATAAATATTGGAATTCAAATCACCAATGGTCAGATTGGCAATTTCTGCTCCTTTCGCCTTTAAATCATTTACTTCATTACCAATTTTTACAATTTCAGAACCAATGAGGTTCGCTGCTAATTTTGAAACTTTCACTTTTTATATATTAGATGTTAAATGTTATAAGTTATTAATTATGAGTTATGAGTTTTTGCCTTTTGTAGTGATAATAATACTTCTAATTATTTTCAAAATTTCCACTGCTGGATTTTTTAATTTTTCAAATTCTTCTTTTGAAATATATTGAGTTTCAAATAAAAGTTCCAACCAATAAATTGTTTCATCACATTCTTTCTGAGAGATGGATAATTTATGAATAAAATCCAATCTACTCTGAGCATTTAAAGCTTCACGTACATTTGCACCTATAGAAGTTCCTGAGCGCAAAAGCTGCTTAGATAAAACGTATTCTTTTTTATCGACAATGAACTTTCTATAAAAATTAACAATAATTATAGCGAAATCAAAACTTTTCTTACCAACAATGCTTTCACTCATAATTTATAATTCAAAACTTATAACTAATTATATTAATTCAACTGAAGATCTTTTCTTACTTCTTCTATTTTTTGTTCTAAAGATTTCAGCGTTGACTTAAAATCTTCTTTTGAGTTTAAATTTTGTTTTACAGAAACATAAAATTTAATTTTTGGTTCTGTTCCGGAAGGTCTTACACAAACTTTTGTTCCGTCCTGAGTGTAATAAATTAAAACATTCGATTTTGGAATGTCATTCATCACATGTTTTTCATTTTCAGAAACTACGAAATTAGTCTGCTCTTTAAAATCTTTAACCTCTTCCACTAAAGAACCTGCCAATGATTTTGGCGGATTTTCACGAAAATTCTTCATCATATTCTGAATCTCTTCTGCTCCGTCTCTACCTTTTTTAACGATATTAATTAAACCTTCGTAATACATTCCGGTTTCCTGATAGATTTCAATCAGATATTCGTACATTGTTTTTCCGTTGGCTTTGCACCAAGCTGCAATTTCACAAGCTAAAATGATACTTCCGCAAGAATCTTTATCGCGAACGAAATCCCCGGTCATAAATCCGAAACTTTCTTCTCCGCCGCAGACAAATTTTTCCTGGCCTTCAAAATCACGGATCATTTTACCGATCCATTTGAAACCTGTCAATCCAACTTTGCAGTCAACATCGAATTTTTCAGCAATATCAAAGAAAATATCAGAAGTTACAATCGTTGAGCCAATGAATTCTTTTCCTGTGATTTTGCCTTGCTTTTTCCACTGATCCAAAATATAATACGTTAAAATCGTATTACACTGGTTTCCGTTTAATAATTGAATTTCTCCTTCAAGGTTTTTTACGGCAATCCCAAGTCTGTCTCCATCCGGGTCTGTTCCGATCACGATATCTGCATTGGTGATTTTTGCTAAATCCATTGCCATTTCCAAAGCTGCAGGTTCTTCAGGATTCGGAGAATCTACGGTCGGGAAATTTCCGCTTGGAATCATCTGTTCTTTTACCAAATCGATTTTTTTGAAACCTGCTTTTTCTAAAGCTTTTGGCACCGTTGTATAAGTAGTTCCGTGAATGGAGGTAAAAACAATATTCAGATTACCTTTTCCAACATCCTGATAAGTTGAGTTTTCAATACACGCATCGATATAAACATCATCCTGCTCCTCTCCGATCCACTCAATTAAATCGTCATTCCCGTTAAATTTAATTTCTTCAAATTTTACAGAATATACTTCATTGATAATCGCTTCGTCATGTGGCGGAACGATTTGCGCTCCGTCATTCCAATATACTTTATAACCGTTGTATTCCGGTGGGTTGTGAGAAGCCGTCAATACAATTCCTCCATTGCATTTTTTGTCACGAACCGTGAAAGACAATTCCGGAGTTGGTCTGTGGTTTTTGAAAAGCAGAACTTTAATTCCGTTTGCCGTTAGAACATCAGCTACCAATTTTCCGAATTCTTTTGAATTATTTCTCACGTCATAAGCAATCGCAACACTGATTTGTTCACCTTGAAATTGCTGTAACATATAATTCGCAAGTCCTTGTGTTGCTTGACCTAACGTGTATTTATTTAAACGATTGGTTCCAACACCCATAATTCCCCTCATTCCTCCTGTTCCGAATTCTAATTCTCTGTAAAAAGAGTCTTCTAAATCGGGAGAATTGCTGTCGATTAATAATTGAACAGCATCTTTTGTTTCCTGATCAAATGAGTCACCTAACCAAAGCTTCGCTTTTTCTAATGTTGTCATATTTGTATTTTGTAAATTTTCTGGCTGGAAGTTAGGAGATGGGTGCTGGAAGTTTTCCAACCCAACTCTTAATTTCTTGCCTTATTGTTTATTATTCTTTTACTTGATTTCTGAAAGCTATAATTTGATTCATTAAGCTATGACTTTCATTATATAATTTATAAAATTCTTCTTCTGAAATATATTTTCTATTTTTTGCTTTGTAAAGACAAGTTACTACTTCCGCTAATGATCTAATAGAGTATCCTAAAAATTTTCTGAACTCTAGTTTTGATTTTAAAATACTTCCTTCAGAAATATTTAATGCAATGGAATCGGAAGCTCTTCTAATTTGGGAAGTTAAATTAAAAGCTTCATCTTTTGGAAATTTTAGAGTAAGTTTATAAATACTTTCTCCAAAATCCATAGACTTTTGCCAAATAACTAACTTTTCAAATTTAAAACTCATTTTATTTGTGTTGAATACTAATCTTGAACTTCCAAACCGATATGTCTTCCATCATCCAGCTTCAAACTTACTACCTAATTCAATTTTTTATTTTCCACTCTTGTGGTTTTCTCAACTTTAAAAGCACGAATCGGGTCATTGTAATACACAAACTTCGCTGTGTTTTTTACGTTTCCCTTCAGTGAATCTTTTACATTCACTTCTGCATAGTTTCCGTTTTGAGAATCTAAATTCAGATTCACAATCTTCCAATATGGAGCAATCAAACTCGCTGTATCTGAAATTTTAATGACTGCATCTTTAGTTTCACCCAAAAAATTAGCTCGACTTCTGTTTTTCATATCGATTTCCGCCCTTCTTGTGTTGATTGACCCCATAAAAGTAGCGTAATTTTTTAAATTTAATCTAAAATTATCGGTTTTAATTTCACTCGAAATATTCATTTCCACAGAGTCTGAAAGCGACACTTTTTCTAAATTGTATTTTGAATAAATGGTCACATTATAGAAATCAATGCCTTTTACGCCTCTACTTTCTTTGATAGAAAGGGTTTTGTCATCCACATCAATATTAAGATTATCTGCAATGTTTGGATAGGTTTCTACTTCCACAAAATTCTTTGGTCCTTTTGCATAAAACACACGAAACTTTCCATCCAGATCAAGGTTGACAAATTCTTCGACATCGATTTCCTTTTTATCTAAATTTCCTTTTGGAGAAATTTTTCCGCAGGAAAATATAGCCAGTAAACTTACTCCTAAAATTATTTTTTTCATTACTTACTTTTTTTATAAAGCCAGGTCAGTTTTTTACCATCAATATTTTTCAGAAGCAAATATTTATTTTCAATCACAGAATAATTAAATTTTATGGGTTCGGGAAGATTAGAATACTGCATGATTAAAACATTATTTTTTAAAGTGTAAGTACCTTCACTGTTATTTTTACTTCCAATGGATGAAAAAGATAAATCTTTTTTAAATTCTATGATTCCGGTACCATATTCCTTATTAATATTATTCAGCATTTTTTCATCAACTTTATTTCTATCGCCTTCATTTATACTGATAAATTCCCATTGTGCAGCTATTGGTTCAGAGACCTTCACTTCGGAACACGACATTAACAAAACACATAAAATGATGAGATAAAATTTCATACAATTTAAATCACTTCGTCAATATTATAATTCTTGTGCTCTCTGTTGGTTCGGATAATCATTTCGCCCAAAAATCCTGCAATAAAAAGCAAAGTTCCCATCAGCATCATCGTTAAAGCGATATAAAACCAAGGATTATTGGTAATTAAATGCCCATAAATTCCTCTTGCAACATCGATCAGTTTTGAAACGCCCAACCAAAGTGCAGAAAGAAATCCGATAATGAACATCAACGTTCCCACCGCTCCGAAGAAATGCATGGGCCTTCCTCCGAATCTACTTACAAACCAAAGCGTTACCAAATCTAAAAAGCCGCGAACAAATCTTTCAGTACCGAATTTTGAAGTTCCGTAAGGTCTTGCCTGATGTGGTACTTCTTTTTCAGTAATTCTTCTGAAACCAGCATTGGCAGCCAAAACAGGAATGTATCGGTGCATATCTCCATAAACGTCAATCGATTTTACTACCTGTTTTTTATAGGCTTTCAAACCACAGTTGAAGTCATGCAGATAAACTCCCGAAACCTTTCTCGCTGCCGCATTGAAAAGTTTTGAAGGAATATTTTTAGTCATTACATTATCAAAACGCTTCTTTTTCCAACCGGACACAATGTCGTAATTGTCTTCCGTCACCATTCTGTACAGTTCAGGAATCTCCTCCGGAAAATCCTGAAGATCAGCATCCATGGTAATCACAACATCACCGTTGGTTTTTTCAAAAGCGGCATGTAAAGCCTGAGATTTCCCGTAATTTCTGGAAAATTTTATTCCGTGAATTTGCGGGTACTGAACTTTCATGTTCTCGATAATACTCCACGAAAGATCGGTACTTCCGTCATCTACAAACCAGACCTCATACGATAAGTTATTGATTTTGCACGTGTTATCAATTCTCGAAAAAAGCTCTTCAAGAGAAGCTTCCTCGTTCAGTAACGGAATAACTATAGATAAATTCATTTAATTTTAATAAAAATTTAGGCTTGATTAGGCTCTTCCGGCTGAGTTGTTTTTGTTCTGAAAAACGCTCCGAAAAAGACAGACAAAATTACGTAAAATATAAGAATTGCCGCAAAGTATCCTGAAAAATGACTCGCCGTCAACATATCTTTTCCTTTTACAACCTTAGGATCAAACCTTTGAAGCCCTTCTTTATATTTTTGCTCAAGCTCATCGATGTCTTTCTGGTGTTTGAGAATCTTCTTTGCAGACTGATATTCTTTATCCAATTCAGATTTTTGTCTTGTTACATATTGGTAATTTAACAGCTTTTTTGCATCGGTATCCACAAAATTTAAGAAAGAAAAAATGCTAATTATCGATAATATACCACCAATAAACATCGGAGTAAAAGCTCTTTTAAAAGCTTCTCTGAATCCCATTCTATGAGTGTTCCATATTGATTTTACCGACCAGAAAGCAGTTAATGCATAAATCACAGGCAAAACGAACGCATTGACTTTCAATGTAGTATCGAAATATTCAACGCCGGAGAAAAAAGAATATACTACAAAAAAGATGATCATTGTAGCAATAAAAAGGATAATTCCTAAGGTAGTCGGACTTTTAGTCATGTTTAAAAAATTTTACAAAAAGATGAAAAATTATTAACTTAAATTTCAGCAAATTAGCTTAAATTCTCGGTTTTTCCATCTGTTTTTCTGCTTTACAGTTTTGAAGTTTAATATTAATTCCTATCTTTGCAACGGCAAGTCCTAAACAACCAGCTCCTGAGAATCCTCCAGGGTGGGAACGCAGCAAAGGTAATCGGTTGTAGCGGTGTGATTTAGGTAGCTTGCCATTTTTTATTTATTTAAGTTAAGAGATTAAGCAGATTTTATAAATTACTTAATCTCTTAATTTTTTTATATCTCGAAGCTTTCTCCCAATTTTGGTAAAACCAGTTCAACACTCTTCTCAGCAAAATGTTTCGCAGCACTTTCGTGATTGATCTCAATTGCCGGGAAAGTATCAAAATGACATCCAATTACTTTCGGAGTTTTTAATAATTCTGATGCTGCAAAAGCTGCCTTTCTTGCACACATTGTATAATGACCACCAATAGGAAGGATTGACAAGTTTAAATTTCCATATAATGCTGGAAACAGCTGCATATCTGCCATAACTCCTGTATCTCCCGCCAAATATACATTCTTACCTTCCGGAAGTCTGAAAATATATCCTACAGGAACACCACCGTAAGTTCCGTCCGGAAACGAACTTGTATGATGAGCCGGAACCATAGAAATTTTTAAATCATCGATTTTTGCTGAACCTCCAAGGTTTACATCATCTGTATTTTTTGCATTTTTAAAATACGCGCAGATTTCCGGCTGACCGATAATGGTTGCTTCAGGGTAATGTTGCAAAACCTCTCCTACATCTGCAATATGGTCTCCGTGAGCGTGCGTTAATAAAATATAATCGATTTTCTGAGCAGTGATATCAAAACCTGATTCTGCTTTTTTGTAATTGTAAAAAGGATCGCAAAGAATGTTTTTTTCTTTGTAAGTGAACAGGAAACAGTTTTGTCCTAAGTATTGTATTTTCATTTTTAATTTATTTTTGAATATTTATTTTTTACCACGAATTATACAAATTTTTTTCACAAATTTCACTAATTTAAATTGTGTCATTAGTGAAGAATTTGTGCTATTTGTGTTTATTTAGATGGGAATTTATCCTCAATCAGTCTAAGGTTAATTCCATGTTCAAGATACGCTTTGCAGCCATCTAAAACCGTTGTAAAACCTCCTGTATTATCATTGATTACTGCTAAAAGTTCGTCTCCGGTTTGAGAATACCCATAGCTTTTGATAATGACTAAAGTTCCTTTTTCCATTTCTTTGAACTCATAATCAACATTTGTTGCAGGACTTCCCCATTCTGTTTTTATCATTTGATTTGGAATAATCTGATGAACTTTCACTTCAGATTTTGCTCCGTACATTTCCCATTCCCAAAGGATTGTTTCACCTTCTACGAGTTTTCCGCTTGATTTGGTAAACCAAAAATGGGTCGTGATTTCCGGATTGATAAACGCTTCGAAAACTTCGTTGATTGGTTTTCTGATGAGCATCTGAGACTGAACAAATATTTTAGATTCCATAAAAGAAATTTTTAGCCAAAATAATTAAGACCTATAGCCGTTAAAACAGCCATCATTAAAGTCATTATCCCCACTTGCTTCAAAAATGGATCAAATTGCTTCGGTTCTTTTACAGCCATGATGCTTCTTCTCAGTTTCGCCACAGGAAATAAAAGAATCATCACGATAAACACGTAATATTTTTGGAGCTGAATGAAATTATTTATTCCTAAAAAGATAAGAATCAAGATCAACGGAAGTTGTAATAAAACCATTTCATAAATCATGGCGTTCTTAAAGCCAATTCTCAATGCAAGACTATTTTTACCTGATAATCTGTCGCTTTCGATATCCCTCATGTTGTTCAAGTTCAGAACTGCCATACTCATCATTCCGATGGCTGTTCCCGGTAAAAGAATATCCCAAGAAAAAGTTTTTGTAAAAAGAAAATAACTTCCACAAACCGAAACCAGACCGAAGAATATAAAAACAAAAACATCTCCCAATCCCATATATCCGTACGGTTTTTTACCGACCGTGTAACCAATTGCTGCTAAAATACTCGCTACTCCCAATCCGATGAAAATATAAAATTCATTCATGAATTCAGGGATAAAAGCGATGTACAGAAGTGCGACAGTTGCTACAAAAGACAAAATAGAAAAAAGAATTACCGCATTTTTCATTTGTTTTGCTGTAATTTTTCCTGATGCAACAGCTCTTGCTTCTGCTTCTCCGATTCTTTTGGCATCAGTTCCTTTTACTCCGTCTCCATAATCATTCGCATAGTTCGATAAAACCTGATACAGTAAAGTTACCAAAAGTGCCAGAGCAAAAATTTTCCAGTCCCAAGTTCCTCCATCTTCTCTGAGTCTCCATTTTGCAATGAAAGATCCCATAATAATTCCGCTTAACGATAACGGTAACGTTCTAAGCCTTGCGGCTTTTATCCATTCAGACATAATTTATAATTGATGATTGATAATTGATCAATAATATTATCAATCGATTATCATTTATTTTTTGACGTTTCTATTTTATAAATGCAGTAATTAAGCAGTTTTTTCAACTTTACAAAATTTAAAGCAACTATTTTAAATCGCCCTGCAGAGGTATAAAAAGTGATACTTCCCAAGTTTGTTTTCCTTTGCCAAAAATACTGAGAAATTTTCACAGTCTGAAGTTTTTCGACCTCAAAAGTTCGGTGATCGATATCCCAGATTCCAGATTTCAGTCTGATAAATCTTTCATTGTAAAATAATCTTAAATTCCTGAAAGAAATCAGAATAAAAAATTCAATCAAAACGATATAGATAACTGCTAAAAACCAATAGTTTATAAATAATTCTTTCTCGATAAAGAAGACCAAAATCAATGGCAGAATAATCCACTGAAAAGTATTGACGATAATTAATCTGAAATTCGGTTTTAAGAAATTTTCAAAAACAGGATTTTCTTTCCAAATTGTAGAAATCAGTTTTTCTTTTTCGAAATTATTAATTCCGGGAACAGCAGCAACATTTTTCTCATCTTCCTCTTCATTTTTACCGATTTGAAGGAATTTCACATAAGAAATTTTCATTTTCTTCTGAATCCAGTTCTGAGTTTCGGTAATAACCTGAACTTTTGATTTGTTGACGATTGAGTTTCTGGTATTAAACAAACCATATTCAAAAGAAAAACTCTGATTGTTTTCTGTAATTTTAAAATTGAAAAATTTAATGATGGTACGGATTGCATTAATAATGATTCCGACCAGAATAACAATCAAAACAATCCCTAAAATGACGGGAATAGAAAATGCGAGAAACTTAGCTTCAACAGTGTCGTAATCCAGTTCTGTTTCAAACTCAATCTTTTTCAGCACATTACTGAGTTCGGAAAACCCATAAATCAGTAAGCTGACCATCGCCAGAAAACTCCTGACATAATTTGCCGTTATTCCGTATTTTAAAATACTTGCGGTTGAAATTTTAAGGGAACGAGGTTCTTTAATTCCTTCATTATCTAAAATATTATCTGTTTTTTCTACAGATTGTTCAAAAGCAGTTTCCGTTAAAAGATATTTTTTAAGGTCAATTGCATTCTGTTTCGTTAATGCTGAAATTTTCACCTCTTTTTCAGAACTTCCGGGAGTGTCGATTTCAAGTTTATAAATATTAAAAAACCGATGAATAAAAGGTTGAGAAATATTAACCTCCTGAATGTTTTTCTTTTTGATTTTGGTTACCGATGTGTTGATAATTCCTTCATGAATAACGAATTCCTCATTCTCTTCATCGATGTAATATTTAAAATGAAAATATTGTAAAACTGCCGAAACAATCAGAATTAAAAGTGCTGCAATAATTGCAACAATAATCATCCACAACTCTACTTTTTCCTTTTTAACGAAGAAAAGAACAATTAAAACCCATAGATTTTTAACCATCATCCCTGTATTGTAGAGGAATAGTAAAATAATACCTGTTTTCGATTGTCTTTGAGGCTGAAAAAAAGAATTATGCGTCTCTTCCATCTTCTGTTTTTTCTGCTGAAATAGTTCCGCGAATGTGATGATTAATTCCTTCCGCAATCTCTTCAGGCAAGCCGTTTATCGTAATATCTCCGCCACTTACCCCGGCTGTAAAAACGGCAATTGATTTTAAGTTTAATATTCTTGAAAACCAGCCTTGTTCAACTTTTACATGCTGAATTCTGTTGAAAGGAACGATGATAATGCTTCTTTTCAACCAACCGTATTGGTATACCAAGTCTTTTTCACGAACTGCATATTTCCTGAATTTGAAACCAATCAATGCATTTAGAAAAAGAAAGGCGATCATCAAAAAGATTCCGATAATAATTCCCCAAACCTGAAGCAGACTCAAATTGAAATAAAAGAAATAAAAGGCTACAGCAATGGCTCCGATTATAAAAATCGAAAATAAGCCTAAATTAAATAATATAATTTTGAGATATTTTGGTGAGACCGCAGTTAACTTCAGATCGCTGAAATCGGGAACTTTAAGGTCGAAAATCTGAGGGTTTTGAAAGTTTTGATTCATAATAAAGAGCTCTCGCAGATTTTGCAGATGACGCAGATTATTTTTTTTATTTACTAAATTTGAAATAATTTTTTTTTGAATAACCATTATTTATCATCCTTGGATTTTAACCACGAAGCACACTGAAGATTTCACAAGGAACACAAAGTTGTGAACTTAGTGGATAACCTTAGTGTACTTTGTGGTAAAACAATCATGATCACAGCAAACAGCATTTAATTATCATATTGCGAAAAATCAGATAATTATTCAAACAAAATAATAGGTAATGAAATTGCTCATTACCTATCACCTATTATTTATCTTAAGAAATCCACTTATCTTTTCCGAAGTCAGGCTTTCTTTTTTCTAGGAAGGCATTTCTTCCTTCTTTTGCTTCTTCGGTCATGTATGCCAAACGCGTTGCTTCACCTGCGAAAACCTGCTGACCCACCATTCCGTCGTCGGTAAGGTTCATCGCGAATTTCAGCATTCTGATGGAAGTCGGAGATTTTGCTAAAATTTCCTGAGCCCATTCGTAGGCT
The DNA here is from genome assembly GCF_051011795.1 of Chryseobacterium sp. RLHN22. NCBI lineage: Bacteria > Pseudomonadati > Bacteroidota > Flavobacteriia > Flavobacteriales > Weeksellaceae > Chryseobacterium > Chryseobacterium sp. RLHN22. The sequence continues at coordinate 8,849 of NZ_JBPCHW010000008.1, read as the reverse complement.
GTGTCTTCAAGTTCATCGTGAGGAATTACAGCATTTACCATTCCCATATCGAAAGCTTCCTGCGCTGAATAATTTCTTCCCAAAAAGAAAATCTCACGTGCTTTTTTCTGACCAACCATTTTTGCTAAATAAGCAGAACCGTAACCTCCGTCGAAACTCGTTACATCTGCGTCTGTCTGCTTGAAAATAGCGTGTTCTTTACTTGCCAAAGTCAAATCACAAACCACATGAAGCGAGTGTCCTCCACCTACAGCCCAACCCGGAACAACAGCAATTACCGCTTTCGGCATAAAACGAATTAAACGCTGAACTTCCAGAATATTCAAACGATGTCTTCCGTCTTCTCCTACATAACCTTGATGACCTCTTGCTTTTTGGTCACCTCCGCTACAGAAAGCCCAACCGCCGTCTTTCTGGCTTGGTCCTTCTCCTGAAAGCAAAACCACGCCAATCGTAGGATCTTCTGATGCATCATAAAAAGCATCATATAATTCTGAAGTTGTTTTTGGTCTGAATGCATTACGCACTTCCGGTCTGTTGAAAGCGATTCTTGCTACGCCGTTGCATTTTTTATAAGTAATATCTTCGTATTCCTTTACGGTTTTCCACTCGATCATTTTGTAAAAATTTTTCCCAAATATACGGAATTGGGGACAGAGTTTGACATGGGTAATGAGTAATATTGATTCAGTTAAAATATTTCAACAGGTTTTTATTGTTTGTATATTTGATATTCACATATTCATACTGAATGAAAACATCCTTTACTTTTTTATTTCTCTTACTAACAGCTCATATTTTTGCCTGTAAATGCAACACATCAGACCTTGAGAATTCTTTTAAAAATGCTGACATTGTATTCATTGGTAATGTATATGATATTAATACTTCTTACAAGACAGGTTATTGGAATGTCGAAAATTCTCTTTCAAAAGTAAAAATTGATAAGGTTTACAAATCTTTAGGTGATGATTTTAAAAGTACAGAAATTACTTTTTTTGGACAGCAGTTTAATTCTTGTGATTTTATATTCAAAGAAAAAGGAAAATATTTGATTTTTGGATATTTTGATCCTGATACAACTTTTTTTTATACAAGTCTTTGCTCTGCAACAAAGTTAACCGAGTCTTTAGATAAAAACGATTATCTTTTCCTTGAACGACTTAGTAAAGAGGATAAATTAAAAGAAATCAATGATGCTGGATCAGAAGCTGACATTATTGATTTTATAGACAGGTATCCTCATAGAGATGTTACTAATTTAAAGCTGAGTAATGAAAATCTTTCTAAAAAAATTGAGAAGCAAAGGATTTTCTTTATTGCAGTTATTTCGGTTTTATTGTTTGTTATTTTATTTTCGATCTGGATGTACCAAAAAAAAGAAATAGTAAATTATTAAATCTAATCAATGAAAATTTTCAACTTTTTTATCTACTTGCTAATTATAGCTCTCACTTTATTTTCCTGCAAGAAAAATACTTCTTTTGATATGTGCAAAATATGTGGTGAATGGAATATTAAAAGTGATGCGATGGAAACAGGAGAAATTTTGATTTTTAATACTGATAACAATTTTACTTATAAAAGTGTTGGTCATATTACAGAATCTTTTTCTCAAGGAAACTGGAAAATAAAAGAAAACACTTTAATTCTAAATTCCATTATGCCAAAAGAATGCTTTTATACACTTTCATTTGGTGGAAAATGTAAATCTTCACATCTTCTTAAAGATGAGTTAATCGACAAAACAATTTCAGAATGTGAACCTTCAGCTTTAAATAAATTTTATGTCGAATTTAAAAACTCAAAATTTTTGATCAAGGAAGATTCGTTAATTTATCAAACAACTAATAAAAGCTGTGAAGGAGTTCCAGAAAAAAATTATTTTACATCGTTAAAAAATTAAAGTCGACTCTCACGAATCAGCCTTTCAATTACAATTTATCCAAAATCTTTTTTGGAAGAACTTTCTCCAATTGTTTTTTATATTCTGCATCGGCAAAAACCACTTTCCATTTTTTCTTGTCTTTTGAAACAGCAACCATTTTCATCGGAACGTTGATTACATAAGCGCCATCTTTAGAAAGATATTCTACGCTGCCTTTCCCGTATTTTTTAGTTAGTATTTCTGAGATTGTTTTTTCATTTCCTCATTCATCGAACTTACGTCAGCTTTTAACTTTAAGTAATAGCTTGAAATGGAAAAATTTTCTCCATCCACCAAATTCGAGTTTACCTATGGAAATAAATTTCATATCTAAAACATCAATTTTTACAAACGGATTGTTGTAGTGATATTAAGTATCTTTTTTAGCTATCCTTTTTTACGATTGTAAAAGGTGAAACTTTCTATCACTTTTTAATAAAAGATTTTACAAGAATTGAATGTGATTTATTTATAATTCTTATTATATATTTTCCAGAAATTAAATTACGTATATCAATCATTTCTTTTTCCAGATTCGTTGATAATATTATTTTTCCAGTCATATCAAATATTTCAATTTTTTCAATTTTTTCTTTGGATTTTATTTTCAGAAAATCACTACATGGGTTAGGGTAGAGAATTAATTCACTATTCAGTTCAGTTTCTGATGTATTTAAGATGATATTACTTGTATTATAGAGTATATCTATTCCTCTATTATAGTTTGCTATAACTACATCTTTTTTGCCATCATTATTAATATCACCAATAGCCAACCCATCTTCATCGTAACTACTTGCATACGGTAAATCAAACATTTGATAATTGCTATAGTTACCTAAATTATTTTGAGTATAAGTGCTTAGTTTTACCCAGCCTCCATGAACGGTTACAATTTCATTTTTACCATCATTATTCAAGTCGCCTATTTTAATAGCTTCTGGCAACTCATATGCGGGTATTTCGCCTTGATCAACGTATAGATTTGGACTACTCGTTTGATGTAAAATTCTTATTTTAGATGTATTATTAGGTCCTCTGCTCAAAACAACATCTTTTTTTCCATCATTATTAACATCTCCAACAGCGAGCCCATTAAACAACAATTGTCCGATATCAAAAACAATTGGTATAGGATTAATACCTGTGTTTGTGTTGAGATAAGTATATAATTTGAAAAATGCAGGAGCTTGTAAAACTAAATCATTTTTTCCATCATTATTCATATCTCCAATTTCCATATTTGCCATTGCAACATATTGGTTAAATAAATAGGGCTTAGTAATTATTACATTTTGAAATACTCCTGAAGCACTTTGATAAAAAACTTCAATAGATAAATAATGAGATATGATCATATCATTTTTACCATCATTATTCATATCTGCAATCCTTACTCTTTCTAATCTGCCTGAGACTGGAGTTGAAACTAAGGGATTAAAAGTATTATTTGAGTTCTGATAAAATATTCCAAATTTTGAAGTTGATACAGGAGATTGCAAACCAATAAGAATATCATTTAATCCATCCTGATTAAGATCGCCAATATCAATGGAGCTTATTTCCAAATAATTAACCGCATAAGAATATTGCACTGGATCAGCAAGTGTTCCGTTTGTGTTTTGTAAATAAACTAGAATTGAATAATTATTTGGATGTTGCCAATGTGAGGTCAGCCCTAAAACCACATCATTTAAGCCATCATTATTCAAGTCTCCAATTTTTACAACATGAGGCCATGAACCCGTCCATTTGTTTTCAACAGGTGCAAAGCTAATTTGTGAATGTAGTTTGATGAAGAGAAATAAAAATATAATAAATTTTGATTTCATAATTTGTTCTTTAATTAAATTATTATTCGTTATCTGTATAAATAAATTACAATTTATCTAAAATCTTTTTTGGAAGAACTTTCTCCAATTGTTTTTTATATTCTGCATCGGCAAAAACCACTTTCCAGTTTTTCTTGTCTTTTGAAATGGCGACCATTTTCATCGGAGCATTGATAACATAAGCGCCTTCTTTAGCAAGATATTCCACGCTGCCTTTTCCGTATTTTTTAGTCAGCATTTCGGAGATCGATTTTTTCATTTCATCATTCATCGAACTTACGTCAGCTTTTAACTTTAAGTAATAGCTTGAAATGGAGAAATTTTCTTCATCCACCAATTCGGGTTTTCCTACTGAAATAAATTTCATGTCTAAAACATCAATCTTTACAAATGGATTGTTGTAGGTCATGTTCAGCATTTGGGTGAACTGTTCTTTATTCACAACCGTGAAAAATTTAGGGTAAAAACAATCTACTGTCTGATCTATTTTCTTGTATTTAATGGTATTTGCAAAATAGACCAGTGATTTTCTGATGGCCTGATCCTCCGCATTTGCTTTTGTCTGCGCAAAAGAAATCAGAGAAAAGAGTATAAAGAATGCGGTAATGAATCTTGTTTTCATTTTAGATTTAATTATTTATATGAAACCTCGCATATTTTGAAAACCTGTGAGGTTTAAAGATTTAAAAGTAATAAAAAAACCGCCTTTCACAAGACGGTTTAAGATATTTTTATGAATGTTGATTAAGGTACTTTTACCAATTCAACATCAAAAATTAACCAAGCGTTTGGCGGAATTACTCCTCCTGCACCTCTTTCTCCATAAGCCATTGCCGGTGGAATCAATAAAGTAGCCGTTTCTCCTTCTTTCAACAACAAAATTCCTTCATCCCAACCTTTGATTACTCTACCTGTTCCTACAGGGAACTCTAGAGGTTCGTTTCTTTTGAATGAAGAATCAAATTCAGTCCCGTTTGTCAATTTACCTGCATAGTGCACCTGAACATTATCTCCAGCTTTTGCAGCTTTCCCTTCAGTTTTCTTAGTGATTTTGTAATAAAGACCGGATTCTGTAACCTGCATTCCAGCTTTTAATTCTTCCAAAGCTTTCTTTGCTTCAGCCTCAGCTTTTTCAGCCATTGCTTTGTTGTTAGCAGCGATTTTATCTTTTCCTTCGTTGAACGTTTTTGCAGCATCGTAGTTTTTGTACTCATCACCTTTGCTGAAAATGTTCACTTTTTCAAGAACGATATCAGTTTTTGGCTTATCCTGAGCACCTTTCTCAACTGCAACGATAGAATCAATCACTTCAGTTCCTTTCACCACAGATCCGAAAATCGTGTGTCTTCCGTCTAACCAAGGTGTAGCAACTTCAGTAATGAAAAACTGAGAACCATTGGTGTTTGGTCCTGAATTCGCCATTGAAAGAATACCTTTTCCTGTATGTTTAAGATCATTTTTCTCGTCTTCAAATTTATATCCAGGATCTCCCATTCCTGTTCCCTGAGGATCACCTCCCTGAATCATGAAATCTTTAATCACTCTGTGGAAAATAGTTCCGTCATAAAAAGGAACTCCTTTCGCTTTCGATTTGTTATCGATTTTACCTTCTGCAAGACCAACAAAATTAGCCACAGTTACCGGTGATTTTTTGTCTTCAAACTTTACAATCATATTACCTTTTGTAGTCTGAAGATTAGCATAAAGTCCGTCTTTAAGCCCTTCGTAAGTTTCTTTGTCTACGTTCATCTTTTTATAAATTGGAGTACAGCTTAAAAGCGAAACGCTTGCCGCTGCTAAGATTATATTTTTGTTTAAAATTTTCATTTACAGTGCTTTTAATTTTATAATTAAAGGAATATCGTTATCAATTTTATTTTGGTCACCATACGTTCCGTAGGCTAATGAAGATGGAACAAGAAGTGTTACTTCTTCCCCATTTTTCATATATCGAAGTGCATTTTCAACGGCTTTAAGCTCATCAAAATGTCCGAATCTTGCGTTTTCTCTGCTGATGGATTTATCGTAGATTTTAGTCTGATCAAAATCGTAAAGATCATACGAATAAGAAATTGGCGAATCATCGGGTCTCCTTTCTCTATGATCGAAACCTTCCACATTCGTCCAGTAATTAAGCTGTGTCGGAAAGAATTCCTCGTTCTGACCTTTAATCCAGTCCTGAATCTGCTGTCTTTCAATCATATTGAGATTTTTCATACGATTTCTGGAAACATCAAGGTCACTCTGGCTCAAAACACCACCTACCGGAGGATGCACCGGATTATTTCTTTTGCAGCTTGCTAAGCTTAAAACAGATATGAAGACTAATTTTTTCATAAAAACTTTTGCGAAAATAAGCATTTCGGGAATGACTAACAAAAGTTGTTGAATATATTGAATGCGAATCTTAAAACATATATAATAATTAGAGCGTAAATCTTGAAAAATACATTTTTATGCTCTCGCCGATTTAGCTGATGACGCAGATTTTTCTACAAAGTTAAATCTGTACAATCTACGAGAGAAAAAATTATTTATTAGAAGTGGATAACAAAAAAGCCGGGAAATGTTCCCGACTTTATATTGATATTTTAATTCTAAAATTAAACTGTTTCCATAACGTGATCAACCAAAACTCTCCATCCGAACGGATCTTCAGAAAGGTTTGTCTGCAAATTAACCAAATCATTTTTAAGAATTACTGCATAGCTCTCTTCATCAGAAAGTCTTGGCAATTCCAACTTTTCTCCGTTATACCCTAAAGCCTGGAAAACAGTAGTTACAACTGCAGTTCCCACTCCCCAAACTTCTTTTAAAGTTCCGTTTTTCTGAGCTTCTACAACATCTTTCACTTTTACCGGCTCTACTTTCACTTCAATTCCTCTCTTTTTAGCTAATTGAATGAAGCTGTCTCTCGTAACCCCGTCAAGAATTTTTTCAGAAGTCGGTGGCGTATAAATGGTATCATTGATTCTTACAAAAACATTCATTGTTCCACTCTCTTCAAAATATTCGTGAGTAGCATCATCTGTCCAGATAATCTGCTCATAACCTTCTTCGATAGCCAATTGTGTTGGGTAAAAAGAAGCAGCATAATTACCCGCCGCTTTAGCAGAACCTACTCCTCCGCTTGCCGCTCTTGAATAGTGATCTGAAATTTTTACAGAAACAGGTTCTGTATAGTACATTTTAGCAGGTGTTGCAACAATTGCAAACATATATTTATTAGCTACTCTTGCTTTTAAAGCTTCTTCTGTAGCAAAAATTAAAGGTCTGATGTATAAAGACATTCCTTCACCTTCCGGGATCCAGTCTCTGTCGATATCAACCAATACTTTCAAGCCATCCAAAAACATTTCTTCAGTAACTTCCGGCATAGCCAGACGTTTTGCAGATTTATTGATACGTTCAAAATTCTTTTCGGGCCTGAAAAGGAAAACCTGTCCGTCTTTATCTTTGTAGGCTTTCATTCCTTCAAAGCAAGCCTGTCCGTAATTCACACCCATCATGGCTGGGGAAAATTGTAGCGGACCATAAGGAACCAATTTTACATCACCCCACCTCCCATTTTCATACTCGCAAATGATCATATGATCAATAAAAGTATTTCCAAAAGAAAAGTTATTCGGATCGAATGTAGAAATTCTGGAGTTTTCTGTTTTTTGAATTATCATTTCTTAAAATTTTTATGATGTTCGACAAATTTAACATAATTTTTTAAATATAAAAATTTTAGTTTAAATTTGAAAAAAATTACTTTGAAAAGAGAGATTAAAACGACAAACGACGGAAGCAAAACATTGTTTATCAACGAATTAAATGAAAACTATCACTCCCATCACGGAGCACTTCAGGAAGCTGAACACGTGTTTATTAAAAATGGACTAAATTTAATAAATGATTGCGAAATTAATATTTTAGAACTCGGTTTCGGCACAGGTTTGAATGTTTTGGTGACAATTAATGAATATTTAAAAACTGACAAAAATCATGACATCCATTATTTTACGCTCGAGAAATACCCAATAAATACATCGGAAATAGAAAATCTGGCATATTTTGAGCTTTTTGATAACCCAGAGTTAAAAAATATTTATCAAAAAATTCATCAGATTGAATGGGAAAAATCAGTTGAAATTATTAAAGGATTTAATTTGCATAAGATTCAATGTGATTTTTTTGAACTCAAAAACATTGATCTGCCAAAGATTAATCTTGTTTATTACGATTGTTTCGGAGCAAGAGTTCAGCCCGATCTTTGGGAAAAACCTTTGTTTGAAATGGTCTCCGACAAAATGTCTGTCAACGGACTGTTAACAACCTATTCATCTAAAGGAAGTGTGAGAAGAATTTTGGAGGAGCTTCATTTTAAAGTTGAAAAAAAACAAGGGCCTCCGGGAAAGAGAGAGATGATTAATGCAACGAAGTTATAAGTTTATAGTTATTGAATATAAAAAGTCTTTAATTTTTGTTGAAACTCGTAATCCATAACTCTAAACTTTTAACTATTTTTCTCTATTTTAGCTAAGCAAATTATTATTTATGATCGATAATATTAATGTAAGGGTTTATGCATGTGTTGTGAAAGACAAAAAAGTTCTTACACTATTTGAAGAATATGCGGGTGAACCTTTAATGAAGTTTCCCGGTGGCGGCTTGGAATATGGGGAAGGCTTAACCGACTGCCTGAAACGTGAATTTGAAGAAGAACTTAATGTACACATAGAAATTGTAGAGCATCTTTATACACAGGAAGATTTTTTGGTATCAAGGTTTAAAGATAATGAGCAACTTCTTACCATATATTATATAGTAAAAATAATAAACGAGGAAGATTTTATTATCCTTGATCCGTGTATAGAAAAGATTGACTGGATAGAAATCAATGCAAAAGAAAACCCATTTTCTTTACCGGTAGACAAAATTGTCTTTGAAAAGCTAAAAGAAAAATTCCTGTAAACATTGGACTGCCCCCAAAAAGTTAGACACTTTTTAGGGGCATTTTATTTATGGGAATATCAAAATATAGTTTATCATTTAAGTTGAGTTGCATTGAAAGAATTGCAAAACATAATCTTTCGGTGCACTCT